>DATFAW010000465.1:0-7088 GCA_035254165.1 Paludibacter sp. | reverse complement strand
TGTCATTCAAAATTACTATTGCAAAGTTAGAATTCTTTTTCTAATTCACTATAATGAATTATGCGTTATGAGCCATCTGGTAAAAATTAATCCCCTCGAAATAATTAACAAATACTATCCCAAAGGCAGTCAGATTTATCATGTTTTAGTCAGACATAGCGAACAAGTAAGGGATAAAGCATTGGAAGTTGCCGCGTTTCATCCCGAATTGCATCTTGACACCCAATTTATTTCCGAAGCAGCCATGCTGCACGACATTGGTATTTTTCTATGTGATGCCCCACGCATTTATTGCCACGGAGTATACCACTATGTCCAACACGGTTATTTAGGAGCCGATTTGCTTCGGGAGGAAGGTTTTCCGCATCACGCCCTGGTTTGCGAGCGACATACCGGCGTTGGCGTGAGCCTGGAAATGATTGTAAAAGGTAATCTCCCATTGCCTCACCGCAATATGCTGCCCATCTCAATTGAAGAACAAGTGATTTGCTATGCCGATAAGTTCTTTTCGAAAACGCAACTGGACGAGGAACACTCCCTCGACAGAATCAGAACTGTTTTGGGACGTTTTGGGGAATCGCAAGTCACTAAATTTAACGACTGGCATTCCCGGTTCAAGTAAGAAAAATCGGCTCAATTGAACTTATGTGAGAAGCCGACACTTATCAATTGTTTGAATTGAACATTGGCTGTTGATCCAATCACAGTGTTATCATACCGTGGATTAAATGAAATACGGGTCGACATAAAGCGATTGATTACTAAATTACAAACCATTTCCCAATCGATTTCCACCTTTTGATAGTTGGTATAAAACGAGAATTTTGAGTCAAGCTGTATTTCAGGACTAAGCGGATAGGAAAGAGTTGATTTAAGAGAGCTACCTATTTCACCTAAATGATTCTTACCTGCCTCTATCCCGAAAAGATTTGGATTGACATTTACATTATCACTTACATAAATATATTTGTAAGCGACTGGCGATACCATCAACGAAAAAATCTTCTTATACTTATAATCAAGACCAGCGCCAATATTTAAACGTATAGGAGTAAGAAAAGACGTTTTCATCACGGTGGAATTGATTCCGTTATAACTATTAAATAACTGCGTAGAAAAATCTACTGAACCACTATAAAAAAAGTTTCCACCCGCCTTAATGCCTAACTTACTATTGATTTTCACCACATCATCGTTGGTGCTCAGTGCTCGTAATGTATCGCCAGCAACCGAGTTAAACCCTATATGCCATTCAGCATTATTTTCCCACTGAATATTCTTTTTGTTGTCATAATTCAGCTGTCCGCACAGAATTCCCAGGATGGCAATGTTGCTGTTTCCTCCCTGGTACCAGTTTCCAGATATTACGCTTTCCGAAAATTGTGCCAGCGCATTGGCTTTATGAGTCCAGGGACCAATATGCTCCCTTCTCACCACTAACCGACGCTGATGTCTGCTAAACTCGTCTTTATCATCTGTGAATTTCACTTTACTCAGTCTCTTATCATCAATAAAATGATTTTTATATCCATCCGGATCGGGCAGTTCATCAAACGTAGCGACATATAAATAACTAGCCCTGCGAGTAATTTCATCACGTGTTATACGCCGCAACTCATCAATGGTTTCGTCTGCAGTTTGGGTTTTTATTTGCGTCAATGCTCCATCCGCTATCGTCGCTGGTTTTCCACCATAATATAAGGCCCTGAAATCAGGTGTAGTATCCCAATTAAATTCAAATGGCAAACCGCTATATACCAACTCAATTAAAAGTGGATTTGCCAAAAGTAAAAGGGAATCTACTTTCTGTACTTTTGTTTCGATTGGATTAGCGAAATGCGCAGTACTATCAATGCCTTGCATTAGCACTACAGGCGTTTCAATTGCTTTAAGATTTACCCTGTTAGCACCTGTTCTGCGATGGGAAGTTATCTTTGCGGAATGTGGTTTTGAAATTTTGACCGGAGGAACCGTATCTTTTAAAACTGCTTGCAAAAGACTATCAGTATTAATGATCTCAGATTTTAAAACAGGGGCATTTTCGAACTGACTAGCTGGTTGAATGGCATATGAATTAACTATAAACAATAAAGAAACAATCGAAGAAAATACCTTAAACTTCATAACTTACAAATTAAAACATTTTATACAGGCACAATATCTCAGAACAAACAATTTGTCCTTTCAATAATTATCAAACCCTGGAGGTAGAGATTTATTACCGGTTTTTGCACCCAACTCTTTTATCTTTTCGGCTGTCCGGATTATATTTCCAGTGCCGTCTTTCATTTTTTTCATTGCATCGTCGTATGCATTCGAAGTCCGATCGATATTAACTTTGATCTTGGTCATATCTTCGGCAAATCCTATAAACTTATCGTACAGCGCCCCGCTTAACCGGGCAATTTCCTGCGCATTTTTAGTCTGATTTTCTTGTTTCCAAATGGATGTAATAGTTCGCAAAGTTGCCAACAAAGTAGTTGGGCTCACAATCACAATTTTACGTTCCCAGGCATACGCAAAAATCTCGCTATCACCTTGTACAGCTACCGAAAACGACGCTTCGATAGGCAAAAACATCAACACAAAATCAGGTGTATTCAGATTTTGAGCATTCTGATAATTCTTTTCGCTTAGCAACTTTACATGGCTACGCAGCGAATTCACGTGTTCTCTCAAATGAGTTGCACGATGTTCATCCGCCTCCGCCGATACAAATCGTTCGTACGCAACCAGCGAAACTTTGGAATCGATAATAATATGTTTATTATCCGGCAAATGAATAATCACATCCGGACGTTGAACACTCATATCAGCTCCATCCACCACCTCTTCGCGTTCGTATTCCTGCCCCTTGATCAAACCGGAGCGTTCCAACACACGCTCCAAGATAACTTCGCCCCAGTTCCCTTGCTTTTTCACATCGCCTTTCAACGCTTTGGTCAGGTTATTGGCCTCTTCGCTAACACGGGTGTTTAATTCGGTAAGCTTTCGTACTTCTTCACGCAAACTTATCTTGTCGCGCAATTCCTTATCGTAAGTTTCATCCACCTTTTTTTCAAAAAGCAGAATGCGCTCTTTCAATGGATTCAGAATTTCACTCAGGTTCTTATGGTTCGAGGCAGAGAATTCGTCCGAACGATCTTTCAAGATCTTGGTTGCTATATTTTCAAACTCAGCGGTAAGTCGTTTTTGTAAACCTTCAATCTCCATTTTTTGATTTTCGAGTTTCTCTGCTAAGTTTTCATTGAGCGTCTTCAAAGTCGCAACTTCTATGCCACGATTATTGGCAGTTTCCAATTGCAAAGCCAATTCCCGCTGCAACCGCTGCAATTCTTCGGACTTCATCCGAAGAGTCTCAAGCACCACCGATTTTTGCATTTCTACTTCATTTATAGTCGCTAACATATTTTTCTCATTAGCCTCGAACGACTCCTGAAGTACAACTCGCTTACGTGAACTAACAAACCATGCTGCCATGAAGCCGACAAGCAATGCCAACAAAGCCAGAAAGTATTCCATAATTTTATATGTTTTTTATGTTTTTTGAAGAACAGAGGACTCGAAAAGCCAGCAATAGAAGTTAATCGAACAACGTTGGGTAATCCTCTTCCAGTTTGCGAATAATAGTCACCATTAAGGCTTCACGAATAAACTTGGATTTATTCTGAACCTTATACTTCGCAATATAGCGATTTAATGCTTTGTTTTCTTCGTCGTTGAGAGTAAATATTTGTCGATGCGTTCGTAGAGAGTTACGTTGTGAAGCAGGAATTGTAGTTTTTTTTGCCATAAGGTGTAGATATTCCGTACAAAAATAATATTATCCTTGCACAATTACCGATAATATAACAAAAAACTGTATTTTTGGAAACATTCTGTTGATAATCTGTATTCTCTCTTTTGTAATATCATAATATTACCTTTGAACTATGGCCGAACACAATGAATTGGGCGAACTTGGCGAAGAACGGGCGCAAGCTTATTTGAGATCGAAAGGTTTTCGAATTCGCCACGCAAACTGGCAATGCGGAAAACTGGAACTTGACATTGTTGCTGAAAAAGACGGTTGGTTGGTTGTAGTAGAAGTCAAAACACGTTCTACCGAGACTTTTGAACATCCACAAGAAGCAATAACAATGCGTAAAATCCGGAATATAATTAATGCCACTCACGAATATATCATGAAGTTCGATTGGCATGGCGAAACCCGGTTCGACGTGATTTCCGTTATTCCACACGGACAAGCTTTCGAAATTGAACATGTGGAGGACGCATTTTTGTCTCCTGTCAATTAATCTTGAATAGAAATACTGTTTTACTCATTAATATTCGTTTTTGCTTTATATTTAGATATTTATGCAATAGCTTAAGTTGAAAAAATGTTTTAGAATATATCTTTTTATGTTTTATGTCTCAACTTGTTTGCTTACTTTTGCAAAACGAAAAAAATTAAATGTTTACATAAAACAATTGTTATTCATTTTCTATTAAACCAACTAAAAATGAAACCATTAGAAAAAAGCGTAGCTGAAAAACTACTAAAGATTAAAGCCGTAAAGTTACAACCCAATAATCCATTCGTATGGGCATCGGGATGGAACTCACCAATATATTGCGACAACCGCAAAACTTTATCATATCCACAAACCCGCAGCTTTATCAAAATTGAATTAGCTCGATTAATTCTGGAAATGTATCCCGATGTTGAAGTGATTGCCGGTGTGGCAACCGGAGCAATTGCTCAAGGCGCCTTGGTGGCTGATCTTTTAGGATTACCTTTTGTGTATGTTCGCCCTACTCCAAAAGATCACGGATTGGAAAATATGATTGAAGGCGATTTGCGTCCAAAACAAAAAGTGGTAGTTATCGAAGATTTGATTTCGACTGGTGGAAGTAGCCTGAAAGCTGTTGAAGCAATTCGCAATGACGGTTCTGAAGTACTTGGCATGGTAGCCATTTTCACTTACGGTTTCCCTGTTGCTGAACAAAAATTCAAACAAGCTAAAGTAAAACTCACCACTTTATGTAGTTACGAGGCTGTTTTGGCTGAGGCACTAGCCACCAATTACATCGCCGCTGAAGACATTGAGACATTACAAGAATGGCGTCAAAATCCGTCGACTTGGAGAACAGAATAAAAACGATTGGCAATTTGCCGCTAGCACTGCCTGAAATTTTCTTTTGAACTTTAAACTTTTTAAACCGTTCAAATAGAAAATAGTTGATACCGTAGTGTTTTATCAGTTGAAGTGTAAGTAGCTAAATTGCAACTAAAAAAATATATGACGACATACGAAAGCGATATAAAAACCATTTCTTCGAACGAAGAGGTGGTTTTTGGTTTACTAAGTGACTTGAATAATCTACAGATAATTAAAACAAACCCAGACTTCACAAACAAAGTAAAGGATTTACAATTTGATGCTGACAGTTGCAGTTTTGTAGTAGATGGTTTAGGAAAAATGGGGTTCCGCATTGTGGAACGCGAACAGTTTAAAACCGTGAAACTTGCTGCCGAACATGCACCTGTAGAGGTAAATGTGTGGATTCAACTGAAGCAAATTGCCGAAAATGAAACTGCCATGAAATTGACCTTGAAAGCCGAATTACCCAGCATGATTAAAATGATGGTTGATAAAAAGCTCAAAGAAGGAATAAATATTATTGCAGAAATATTGGCAAAAGCTGTTTCTGCTAAATAAGTAAATTATGGCAACAAAACTCTGGGAAAAAAGTACGCAGGTAAATGCGAAGATAGAAGCTTTTACCGTTGGTCGCGACCGTGAGATGGACGTGTTTTTGGCAAAGTTCGATGTACTTGGCTCTATGGCACATATTCGTATGCTTCAGTCGGTTGGCTTATTGCAAGCCAATGAATTGAAATCATTGCTGGCAGAATTGAAAGAGATTTATCTGTTAGCCGATGCAGGAAATTTTGCTATTGAAGAAGGCGTAGAAGATGTTCACTCACAAGTGGAGCTAATGTTGACTCGCAAATTAGGTGATATGGGCAAAAAAATCCATAGTGGTCGCTCACGCAACGATCAGGTACTGGTCGATTTAAAGCTTTTTGCCCGTGCCGAAATAGAAAAAACAGTTTCGGTAGTTTCCGAATTATTCGATGTGTTGATTTCGCAAAGCAACCGATATAAAGACGTTTTACTGCCCGGTTATACGCATTTACAAGTTGCCATGCCGTCGTCATTCGGACTTTGGTTTGGAGCATATGCCGAAAGTTTGGCCGATGATTTACAACTTTTACTCTCAGCCTGGAAAATAACCAACCGTAATCCGCTTGGTTCTGCTGCCGGATATGGGTCTTCTTTCCCACTCAACCGCCAATTGACAACCGATTTACTTGGTTTTGATAGCATGAATTACAATGTGGTGTATGCTCAAATGGGGCGTGGGAAAATGGAACGTACCGTAGCAAATGCACTGGCAAGTGTAGCCGCAACGATTGCCAAACTGGCTTTCGATGCTTGCATGTACACTTCGCAAAATTTCGGATTCATCCGGTTGCCCGATGAATTTACCACTGGTTCGAGCATTATGCCACACAAAAAGAACCCGGACGTATTTGAGCTGACACGCGCCAAATGTAATAAATTGCAATCACTGCCGCAGCAAATAATGATGATAACCAACAATTTACCATCAGGCTATTTCCGCGACTTGCAAATCATTAAAGAAGTTTTCGTTCCAGCTTTTGCCGAACTGACTGACTGCCTGGAAATGACAGCAATGATGATGGCACAAGTGGAAGTGAACACAAAGATTTTAGACGATTCTCGCTACGACTACTTGTTTAGTGTAGAAGAAGTAAATCGCTTAACGCTGGGTGGTGTCCCTTTCCGTGATGCCTATAAACAAGTTGGATTAGAAATTGAAGCCGGTAACTTCAAACCAAATAAATCTATAAACCACACTCACCAGGGCAGCATTGGCAATCTATTCAATAATGAGATTTGCAGATACAGAGACTCAATTTTAGCTGAGTTCACCTTTGACAATGTAAAGAATGCCGAGAAAAAGTTGTTAGAATAAAAAAGTAGCAAAACTTCAAAATAACAATAACTGACTAT
>DATFAW010000464.1:0-5144 GCA_035254165.1 Paludibacter sp. | reverse complement strand
TCTTGTAACCCCTGATTTCCCGTTTATATAGAAAATCAGGATAATAAACCGATTATTTTATATTGTTGTATTGTTGAAGGTATCACTCACCAAAAAAATCTGGTTAAAGCTGCAATGCTGTCTGAGAAGGAGAAGGCATTGACTTACCCCAGGGTGGGACTGAGATGGCGCGAGCGTGGGTGATTTGAACAAACAATTGCGGAAAGTACACTATTTTTTCTCATAGGTATTGCAGGCATTGGTGGGGTGATGCACAGCATCCGAAACACCATGCTGTACATCCATTGAGCAGAAAAGCATTTGATGAAATAGAAAGCCCCCGGATAGACTAACTGGTAGCCTTCTGTAGTTTTATAAGGAGCCCCCCCACGCTTTTTTAAGCAGAACCCCGGCATCTGCCCCAAATAGCGCGGATACAAGCAAGTGATTAACAATTTTTTTTAATAAGCGGAGGTTCTTACTTTTAAGTGTTAACGGTAATTTTTTGACAGCATCCATAATGATAGAAAAAATGAAAATACAGACTCTAATAACGATTTGGTTTTGTTGGACACAAATAGCTTTATCACAGACAACCGAAAACAAATCGGTTACCATTGACAAAGTAAAATGTTCTTATAGAACATTTAGGCTTGACACAAGGAAAGACAATGAACCAATTATTGTATTTGAAAATGGTATTGGCGGCGGTGGGTTTAACCAAATTTATCAATACCTGCCAACTAATGCTGCTTGTATTGAATATGACCGAAATGGCTTAGGACAATCTGAAATGGACACAACTATTAAAAACGACAATCAAGTAGTTGAAAGACTTCACAAGTTATTGACAACCGTAAATATCAAAGCTCCATATTTGTTAGTGGGACATTCTATTGGTGGGCCTTATATTAGACTGTTTGCTTCAAAATACCCAAGCGAAGTAAGTGGCCTTGTTTTTATTGACCCCACGGATTATATGTTAACACAAAAAGAAGACGAGTATGCCAAGAAAGTATCTAAAAGTTTGACAGGGTATAGAGACATTTGGACAATAAATTTAAAAACAATGGTAAATGATACATCTATGCCAATTGGTGTTAGAAATGAAGTTAAAAGGGCGTTTTCTGCAAGCACTCCAACTTTTTTTAAGGAATATCAACAATTAGAACCACTAAAAGACATACCTGTCACAGTAATTATTTCTTATGCCAAACCGGTTGAGCCATATGAAATTGAAATGAACAAAAAATTGAGATTAGGCATCAACATAGCTCCATGGTGGAGAGAGTTTGACAATTTTCGCATTCAGCATTACACAGACTTAACTAGAAATAATCATAACAGCAAAATAATTCTATTGCCAAATTATAGTCACGGCATACACTACCAAGACCCGGAACTTGTAGGCAAGGCTGTTGCTGACACATATAATCATTGCATGGAAAAAATAAAAAAATAAAACAGCCGCTAATATCGTATTGGCAATAGAGGTGCTGACAGTTGTAAGTTCCATACTTGTTAAATCTATTGAGCATTTATGCAAATGTTGGGCTGACGTTTTTCAAATGCCCCATCATCGCCAATACATAAACGGAGATTTAGTGGTAGAAGACGGTGACCTTAAATTGACAGGATACCAGTCAAGGTTATATAATTTATCCATTAGGTTATATATGGAAAATTTGTAAGAAGTTTATTGAAACAAATTCACTGGATTTTGCTGAAAGTATAGAGAACTCATTATAAAAAGATGGCTGTGAAGTACTAAGACGGCACTATGTAAAAAGTATAATTGAAAAAAATGAAAAATACGGCTGAGCAAATTGAGATATCATTAAGCAAAACGAAATTGATACTAATGTTAATTGGTTCAATTGTATTTGATGCGGCCGGGCTTTGGTTTGTAATCAATCCAGCAACAATTAGCAATCCTTTTTTTGGCAATCCGGCAGTCATTTTCGCGATAGGAATAGCTGCAATTCTTTTCTTTGGACTTTGTACTGTTTATATAGTTCGTAAACTCACCGACAATAAACCAGGACTTATCATAGACAATAAAGGACTGATAGACAATTCAAGCGGAATCTCGTCTGGGCAGGTATTATGGAGCGATATCGAGAATATTTTGGTTGTTGAAGTTCACCGGCAAAAATTTATTTTGCTTCAAGTAGAAAACCCACAGGACTACATTGATAAGCAGGAAAGTAATTTTAAAAGGAAAATAATGCAAATGAATTTCAATATGTATGGGAGCCCATTGAGTATAACTACAAACGCGCTTCAAATTAAGTTTGATGAGTTACTCAATATTCTCAATGACCACTTAAACGCAAGTAGACAATGAGGAAAAAAAGAACAAACCGCTAACAATGGTGTTGCGTCAGGCGGCAGAAGTGTAAAATTCAACAACAGCCTTTCAGTTGAGCTTTTGTAATAATAGCAACTTTTGTGCAAAGTCAGGGCTGACGTTTTCCAAAAGCCCATCATCGCCAAACCGTGTCCGGTGAAAGGGTGCTGAAACTACTTTAAGTTGTACCTTTAAACATATTCAACAATATGCGTATAAGACTTTCATTTCCCTATATAATTTCCTTTTTGTTATTAACAATCGTAATGTTAGAATTTCATGAAAGTGTTCATATTTTAGTTGGACGATTAATTTGTGGTTGCTGGGGGGAAAGAGATTTTAATGTCTGGGGATTGTGTACTGGCTGTGATAAAAATCAACCACTTTTCTGGATTGCTACACTTGCCGGCCCGCTTTTCTCTTTTTCTTTAATGTGGCTGGGAATGCACTGGTTATCATCGTCTAATTTAAAAGTTAAGGCTATTGGGTTTTCTTTAATTTTTGCCAATATACCTTTTGGAAGAATTAGTCAGGCCATGAAGGGCGCAGGTGATGAAATGGTAGTTACTAAACATTTGCTAGCAAACTACTTAAGTTCAAGGCAAATAATTTTAATTTGCTCCATTATTGTTTTAGCAATTGGGCTACCTCCGATTGTTAAAGCCTTTCGTATCCTGACCAATAAAAAGTCATGGCTTTATATTCTTGGGTTTCTGACGTTGCCGATTGCTTTCATTTTAGTTTATATCCTTATAGGAATGAACACCTTATTAGAAAATGGCTTCTTGTCTGGGATTGGGATTATGGGTACTCCACTGCTAATAACTACACACACTGTATTAGCAATTTTGTTTTTATTCTTTTTCCGAAATAAATTATTTGCATTAAATAATACTTCTTTCACTAATACACCTGTTAAATAAAAATATTTGAATTAGTCTGAAGTCATTTTTGAAAGAGGGAAAGAGTGGATCGGCTTGTACCTCACCCAACAAACGCCCAACGATCCGCTGAAGTAATTGAAAAGCATCAAATGGAGCTACGCAGGAAGTGCTGGTACATACCCTGTACAAAGGAATCCCTTGTGGCATTCAATGCACAACTGGGAGAAGCGTTTGAACTGGATTCAAGTTACAGTTAAAGCAATATCTGCACCAGCGGAAAACCCTGGTGTTGGGGGAGAATAGGGTCATAGCGCATTTTCAGCGAAAAAAATTAAATTTTAAGTGCATAGGTGTAACAATTGCGATCCGCGAACGTCTTTATAAAAAAGTTATTTTGAATGTACGCCTATGAATAAGTCCCTGGTTTTTGTCGTGATGATCCTGATATTTTTGTTTTTCCAGTTTAATCTTGCGTATGGCCAAAAGGACGCAACTATCGCCCGTACCTCAAAGATGGCGGACAGCCTTTATAAGGCCAAACAGTATGCCGAGGCCGGTAAGTCCTATTCGGCGCTAGCGGAAATGAGTGATTTCCATTATCAAAAAGCATCCGCCTATTATGGTTTGGCCTGTTCGCTCGGTCTGGCGCGGCAGAACGAAGCTGCTTTTTCGACTTTACAAAAAGCGGTAAAAGCGGGTTATGCGAAGAAAAGTCATATTCTTTCCGACCCGGATCTGGCCAGTCTGCACCAGTTGCCCGGTTGGACTGAGCTGGTCAATAGCGTACCGGAAGCCAAAAGGGTGCTAAATGCCGACCCTGCCCAGGCGAAATTCATAACGACCGATATTCACCACTTCTGGCAAGCCTATGATCAGGCTTTAAAAGACACGCTACATTTTCACCAGATTATGAAGCGCGGTTATTTTGACCTCGCCAGTCAGGGCATGAATGATTACATGGGCCTGAAGGTGAGCAGTATAGATTACTTTGTGCAGCATATCCGGTCAGCTCCGGCTTTCTATAGCTCCATCCGGGCAAATTCATTAAAAGTAGATACTTATAAACCGTCCTTTTTAGCGGCCTGTCGCAAACTCAAATCGATCTACGCCGATGCGGTATTCCCCGATGTTTACTTTGTAATCGGTGCCTTTACCAGCGGGGGCACGGTGTCTGACAGGGGTTTACTCTTGGGCCTGAACCAAAGCTGTGTAGACTCTACGGTACCACTGGGCGAACTCAGTCCACGGCTTCGCACACGGGTTAATCCGCTTTACACCCTTCCCAACCTTGTCGCCCATGAATTGATCCATTATCAGCAGGACGGCATGAAAAGAGATACCACGACTTTAAGCTTTGTGATCAAAGAAGGTATGGCCGATTTTCTGGCTGAATTGATCAGTGGTGCCGCACCCAATCCAGCCCTGTATGCCTGGGCGAAAGGTCGGGAGCGCGCGATATGGCAAAAGTTCAAAAAAGACATGTATTACAACAGGTATGGTAACTGGATTGCTAATTCACAGCAGGCAACGGCAGACAACTTGCCGGATCAAGGCTATTGGATCGGTTACCAGATCTGTCGGTCTTATTATCAGCAGCGGGCGGATAAGAAAAAAGCGATTTATGAGATGTTGCACATACAGGATTACCAGTCATTTTTAGCAGAAAGTAATTGGGAGCATACACTGTCTGCTCTTTCGTCGGGGCCATAGCAGACTTGAGCGCAGCCTATGGCATCATTTGCAAATCGTTTAAAATGCTAAAACGATAAACCATAGTTGCTTACAAAATATCTATACAGATAGAGTAATTGAACCAATTTATGACTATGAAAATGGTACAACATTTGTTCTCGAATACGAAATATAAAAATATCCTTTTATGAGTTTTAGAATAATTTTCTCACTTATTTTTCTTTATACAGGAACACAAC
>DATFAW010000463.1:0-17503 GCA_035254165.1 Paludibacter sp. | reverse complement strand
CTTTGAGACTAAGTTTACATGGTTAGTATTTGAAATATTTATCTCAGGTTAAGCCTAATACTGCGCTCTTTAAGTCCCCCTGCGGGGGATTTAGGGGGCTGTTATCCTTACATGCAACACATGTTCCTTTTTCTCAATGGCGTATTTCTTCAACACTCCTGGACCGCAACTGCTGTTTCCCAGACCTAGAACAGCACAATCCAGACTTAAAATAACTTCTTTACGCGGAATAAGGTTACATTGGTGTGCTTCATTAGCCAAATCATCAACGGCATAATGAATGGCTGAAGCCGAAAAGTTTTTTTCTACCGCTTCGACACAGATGCCCTGTCCTTTTTTATTACTAAGCATTAAATACCGGATATCTTCCCGGTTTCCTGTTTCCTGAGGACGGGGATAGTCAAAAACCTGCCCGGTGACGGTACTTTTCCAAAGCCCCACGGTAGTGGAGCTTTTCCGGTCGGGATAGTTTTCCCACGGTCCTTGCCCATACCAACTGTAATTTTCGAAATCACGATTCAGTGCCAGTGCAATACCCAGTCGCGGCAGTTCGGGCAAAGTTTCTGTGGGATTAAACCTGCATTCCAGATCAACCTGTCCGTCGGAGTTCACTGTATAGCTTGTCTTTGTGCTTATTTTTCCACTTTTGTACCAATTGGTTTTATAAACCTGAAGCACCAACGCTCCATCTTTTCGAACAAAATGGACAACCGAATCAACTGCCACTTTTGGAGAATCCAGTCCATGCGCTTTCCAGTCTTTGGCAATCCAGCTTCCGAAACCTTTATCGTTATCGGTTGGTGCACGGAATGCCTGAATAACCGGTTGATTTTCGAATCCGAGTGATTTAGCCAGTACTTCCGTCCCCTTATAAACCAAGGATTTCATGGTTCCGGTTTTTGTATTCCAGATAGCTGAGAATCCGCTTCCGGAAACAGTCAGGCTATTATTCCCGTCACTGATTTTCAGTTTCCCTTTATTTGAAATTTCGGTGGATGCCAATGCAGCTTCCCGAATACAGAATTGTTCCCACGCCACTTCATGTCCTTTTTTAGCCCAGACACAATCAGCTTTCAGCACAAAAGCAACTTTCAGACGAACATCGACCTCACCCCTAGCCCCTCTCCTTGAGGAGAGGGGAACTGGAAGCAATATACTATCACTCGGTTGAACTTTAGGTAAATTTATTTCACCCTTTTCTGTTTCTTTTCCATCCACGGTCAGAGTCCAGACACAACGATATGAAGACAAATCGATATGATTATTTCTGTTTATGATCAACAGTTTATCATCCTGCTTTGAAATAGCAACAGGCTGATACACTTTTTTCACTTCCCAATATTTGGGCGTAAGTTCGCGTTCGCCGGTTACGATCCCTTTTATACAAAATGCTTTCAAATTGGGCACATCGCCAAAATCGCCTCCATACGAAACCTGAGTTTTTCCGTTTGGAAGTGTTTTATATAAACTCTCGTCGGCCCACTCCCAGATAAAACCGCCCAACATCCGCTTATTCGAGTACATTTCGTCCCAGTAATCCTGTAGGTTTCCACCCGAATTCCCCATCACATGTGCATACTCACTGGTCATCACCGGGCGTGTATCATTGGTTCGTCGGGCAATGTCCAATAACCTTTCCCAACGGGCATTTTCAGGGCGTTCGGCTTCACCTTTATCCGTTTTTACGCCGGGGTTCAGGTATTCCTGCTCCACACGCGGATAAAAGCGGCTGATCACATCCACGGTCGGCGGATCGGGTTCGCCATTCAGCCCCTGCGCTCCTTCATAATGAATGGGACGTGTAGGATCAAAATCTTTCAACCAGGCAGCATTGGCAGCAAAGTTAGGTCCGTAACCGGCTTCATTGCCCAGACTCCACATCACCACCGAAGGATGATTTTTATCGCGTTCGGCCAGTCGGATGGCACGGTCGAGAAATGCCGCCGCCCATTCAGGGTCGGCAGCCAGCCCACCACGCAAACCATGTTCTTCAATATCCGCTTCATCCATCACATATAAACCCAGCGAATCGCAGAGCTCATACCAACGGGTTACATTCGGATAGTGACAGGTTCGGACGGCATTGACGTTCGCCTGTTTCATCAACAATATATCCTGCAACATCCTTTTTTCGGTCATCACCTTTCCCGTTTGCGGGTCATGTTCATGACGATTTACACCACGCAATCGAATCGGCTTACCGTTGACAAGCATTTGCCCGTTCGAAATTTCGACAGAACGAAAACCGATGCGCTGAGAAACTCTTTCGATGACTCTTCCAGAAGAATCTTCCAAGGAAATCAGTAAAGTGTATAGGTTTGGAGTTTCGGCTGTCCATTTCAACGGATTCCGGATCTCTGCTTTCAAACGTCCGAACTTACGTGGTCCACGCTGTGGATTCCATTCGTTCATCAAAGCCGCTTTATGGTCCAGATTCAGAATGTCCGAAACATCAGCCGTGACATTCACCAGATTTTCTATTGTTGCACGCACTTTGTAGCCGGTGCCGGTGGCTGAACCGAAAACAGAAAATTTCGGATCAATTTCCAGGCTTGCATTTTCGTATTTTTTATCCAGCACAGTACGAACCGCCACATCCGTAATTCGGACATCGGGGGTATGATACAAGGTTATGTCGCGCTGAATTCCTCCCATTCGCCACATATCCTGATCTTCGAGATACGAGCCGTCGCAGTATTTATACACTTCGACAGCAATATTATTTTGTCCGGCAACCAAATACGAAGTCACATTAAACTCACTCGGCTCCATGCTTCCCTGACTGTACCCAACCCGCTTGCCATTAATCCATACATAAAACGCGCTTTGTACACCTTCAAAACGCAAAAAAGTCTGACCTGCCGTTTTCCATGCTGCTGGCAGAACGAAAGTACGGCGGTATTGACCTGTCGGGTTACGCTCTTTGAATGTGGTATAATTTTGCTTTGGAACAGAAGTTACTCGGGGAGGATCGATACGGAATGGATATCCTGAAGATACATAGATAGGCGTACCGTATCCGTTCACTTCCCAATTGGCCGGAACAGGAAAACCAACCCAGGCTTTGTCATTGAAATTTTCAGCATAAAAATCAGCAATTCGACCATCGGGAGTTGTCGACCAATGAAATTTCCACACACCGTTTAAACTCATGCTCCGATCGCCCGACTGACTGCCATAAGCAATAAAAGCCGCCCGGACAGGTTCGCGATTGATATGAAGAACATACTGGTTTTCCCAGTCGGGTTGCTGGGCTTTCAAAGCGCAAGCACAAGCAAGATATAATAAGGTACAAAAAAATATTTGTCTCATTTTTTAGCGGAATAAATTAGAAAGAAAATGATCAGTACGGAGTTATACTCTCAAAACAAAGAAACTATTGTAACTCTAAACTATCAAACGCCAGTCCCTGCATGTTTTCTCCGGAAAGAACCACGCGGTAACTTCCGGCATTAATATAGGTTCCGGTGGTAGTGCTGACTTGTTTCCATTTTTCCTGAGTTTCGGGAAAAGTAATATCATCACTTCGAAGCACGGTTCCGTTGGCGGCTATTAATTGCATACGGACTTTAATGGCTTTTCCGGTTGTATTCGTATAGTTAAATCGCAGGGCATAAATCTGAGCCAAACCGGTGGAAACATTCCACTGAATGGAGTTGGAACTCGCTTTTCCAAACTTTATTCCCGCCTTATTTTTAATGCTTATTTTTTCCGATTTTCCCTTTACGATAGCTTGTTCAGCTTCATAAACCGTACTTGTCCGGGCATTTTTATCTTCAGGGAACATTTCTTTGGGCGTTTTTTCCAATACATCTTTGTCGGCTTTTTCCCACGACCAGTCGGTTTGTTGAGGGTGAGCGCCATTGATATTTTTGTTAGTCGCAGCAATGGCAATAGCCGAAATAATTGCTTGTCCGGCTTTTACTTCGGGGAAGGATATTTCCAGTTTTCCGTTTTTTACATTCGCATAAACTATTTTTTTCAACGCTCCGTCGTGACCACTTTCCGCCCAGATATCAAGGTCGTTCAGCACTACCGAATCATTCACAGCCACATCAAAAATACGTAATCCTTCACAATCGGTTTTCTCTCCCCCACCCGTTCCATGCCACGGTTCGGTGAAATAAAGTTCAACGCGATAACGTCCATCAGGCACAGCAAAATGATAGTTTAGTTTCTGACGACCAAAACGAAAATGTCCGAACAAAGGCCAGTCTCTGGTTCCGCGAATCGGATCGTTTGTAACGCTCTGACTGGCCAGATAAGGATTTAACTCCTTGAAGTCGTCAGCCCACGAACGGGAAACAGTACTATCGTCTTTAGCCCATAGCTGACCGGATTCGTCGGTATAATTATCGCCACCACAATTTACCCGGTAAAGGTAATTGTAGCCGGGTTCAGCTTTAGTGAGGGTGGAACTTAAAGTCGCGCCCTCATTTAAATAAAGCGCATCAAAATGCGGTGCTTTTTCCAATTCCGGATTAGTGAGAGTGCGACTTTGAGTCGCGCCCTCACTATTGAGTACAATAATATCCTCCGCTGCTGCTTTTCCTCCAAAGTAACCCACAGCACGAAGCACGTTGTAACGTACATCACTGTTTTCCCACATAAAATGCGTACCCCTTCCGTTATTCTTTTTCTTTCCCAGATAATTATCGTTGGTGGCATCGTTATACAGCTTTACACTGTCGCAGTTACTATAAGCTTCCACGGTAGCACGGGTGCGCTTTTTAAATCGGTCGGACCAGGTATGCGAAACCAGGTAAACCATCGGATCTTTTTTAGCCGAAACGTAATTGGCCCGATACATATAATAAGCATCCGTAGGTTGCTCCCAGGGCGAAACAAGGCCTTTGTAGTTGAACGGTCCTACTTTATCAATAGCCCGGTAAGCTTCGTCGGGTTGACGGCGACCGGGGTTGTCATGCGAACTGAACACCCACTGAAACTGTCCGCAAACGCTGTCTCTAGCTTGCTCAGCCAGCCTTATTTTTTTCTCCAGCAACTGGCAGGCACGGTCTTCGCTCCATTTGCCGTTAGCATCAAAAGCTGCCGGCTCGGTATGAAAACCGAGCGTACGCCATGCACCGTATTCGCCGTTAAGCAACTGATTTTTCTGTGCCAGCTCATGTCCGTAATTGTCAATATTTCCGCCATAGGTTCCGCTCCAGTTCTGAACCACATTCCAGTCCGTTCCTTCGCCCCCGTTACAGGTGGTAATCACACGCATGGTGCGGGCTGTCGGATCCATTTCGCGGATAATATCCGAACATTCTTTCGCAAAGTCACGGGGTAACACACTTTCATTTTGCAGTCCCCACATTACCAGCGAAGGTGAATTGCGGTGTTCTTTCACCCACTGGCGAAGTAATTGTTTGAAATTAGCTCTGAATTCAGGAGTATCGTACCAGATATGGGCCGAAAATTGCGACCAAAGCAACAAGCCTTTTTCGTCCAGTAAACGTTGATATTCCAGATTGTGCGGTTGGTGGGCATCACGGAAAGCATTAAAGCCTGCTGCCTGAATTTGTTTAATCCGCGAGACAATTTGCTCGTTGGAAAAGGCATGCGACTGACCGAACTGATTTTCATATTCGCAGGTACCGTTGATAAAAGTCGGTTTTCCATTGAGATAAAAACGACCGTCACCATCGTTGCGTTTCACCGGCCAACTGATGGTGCGAATACCATAAGGCGTTGAAATTTCATCGGTTGTTTTATCATTCTGCTTAATCATAGAAGCCAGCTTATAGAGATAAGGTTTATCGGTACTCCAAAGTTTTGGTTTGGCAACAGGCGATGACTGCTTTACTATTTTCGTTTCACCGGCTTTCAGTGTCACTTTTTCTGCCTGACGAAAAACAGCAATACCGTCTTCGTTATTCAGTTTATTAACTACTTCTATGTCGGCAGCTTCGGCAGAATAGTTTTTTACTTCCGTTTCGATAAATACAGAATCGGCTTTTTCGTTATTCCAGATATGCACACCAAACGGTTCTATACGAACGTTATTCGTTATTTCCAACACAACAGGCCGGAAAATACCAAATGGTTGCGAACCTTCGCTGAACCCCCACTCCGACGAACAACCTCCACATACCCACGGCATGTCCGAAATCATTTCGGGATGCTGAGCCACAACAGTCAGTTGATTTGTTTGTCCGGGTTTAATGGCCTCGCTTACATCAAGCGTCAACGTGGTTCGTCCACTCACAAACCGACCCAGGCTTTTCCCATTCAATATCACGGTTGCATAAGTTCCTACGCCTTCGAAGCGGATAAAACTCCGTTGACCGGCATTGACATTAGGAGCTATAAACGATTTGGAATAGGTAGCCGTTCCATGAAGATTTCCATGTGTCAGCTGACGATAACCGAAATAATCGTCCCAGTTGTGAGGAATATTTACTTTCAGCGTATCATTCTTCATCCATGTTTTCCAACCCTCGTTGAGATTCATCGTTGTGCGACGCTCTTTGACTTCCGATGTGGGGAAATTTACGTCCAAACGCCCCATGGGTTTACTGGTAGCCACAGCAATGCCGCGTTGATTAAACTTATTTACGGCACAATAAAAATGATAGACCACGCCTTTGTAATTGATCACGTAACTTTTATGGGCAAACAGTTCGTCGTAGCTTTTAGATGGAATAATCAGGTCATCGCCTTTCCAGTCGTACCAGTGAATGAGGTCGTAACTACAGGCAAAAGTATTATAGGCTTTGTAAGGTTTATTGGTATTGAACGCCGAAAAATAAAACATGACATACAGATTGCCAAATTGCTGAATCTGCGCATCACCGGTAATCATACCTTGTATTTCGTGAGCAAAAACCGGATTTCCCGGATAACGCTTCCAGTGCTTCATATCGTTCGAAAGTGCTATACCGATACGCTCGCCTTTCAGCTTCGTTTCCGGGTGTACACCTCCCGCATTGTAATACATCACAAACGGTGCTCCAAGGGTTTTCTTCTTGTCCCAATAAATGGTGCTTTTATATTGAATCAGGTTTTCAAACCACTGTGCATCTTTGTCTTTGTTGGAAAGAATCGGAGTTGCTGCCGATTGCCATTCGATAGCTTTCCCCAGATTTTTTGCATCCGTCCAAGCTAGTCCTATGCTTAGTGGTCCTTGCTCATATCCTGCAGTCGGGCCGCCAATATAGGTCATCCAGTATTTGCCTTTGTAAGGTTGCAGCTCGTAGCTTCCACCCCAGGTCATATCGGGCAAAGCAGGGAATCCACCCCGCTGATTGCAGTCCCACATACCATCGCGGTACAAGAGCAAACGTCCTTTTATATTCCAGTGCAGCAAGTCGTCGCTTTCGGCCATCCAGGTTTCGTAACCACGACCGTCATTGCCCGTTTTTCCATTGTAAATCACAAAAGTCATATACCATTTGTCACCCTTGCGGAATACTGTGGGGCAATCCATTTTGTGGTTATTATCTTTAGGAGCAAGTGCCAGTCCGTATTTATAAGGCGTTTTTACCTGCTCGTAAATCTCAGCCATGCGGGATTGAGGAACTACGACCTCACCCCCAACCCCTCTCCCCGGGGAGAGGGGAGCTGTTGATTGAGCAGAAAGAGATAAAGCAAGAAATAGAAATGAAAATATGATTTTAAATATACGTTGCATTGATAAATGACGATTTATAATTGCGTGTAGGGACAGGTCGTGACCTGTCCCTACGGGAATATGTTATCAATAAAACATCCAATCCATAGTTGCCTCGTCGCCGGTTCCGGCAAGTCCGGCATTGCGTGTAGCAATGTTAGCATTCGTAAAGCCTAAAACAAGACACAGCCCTTTAGGCAACATCAACTTGTTTTTTCCGGCTTTGAAATTATAAGCATGTACATTGATAGCCGGCAGATCGTCTACTTTCAAGGCATTCATCAGAACCGGATCGGCCTGACCGTACAGATTGGCGGCTGCATCGGTTTCGAGCGTTGGTGCTTTGGCATATTTACGCTGATCGTCGCGGAAGAATCCCACCAGCAGTTTTACCGCCGTTTTACTTTCAAATTCGATGATTGTTCCTTTGTTAGCCTGCTCGGCCGAATTCAACAAACAGGCATTCAACCCAACAAGTTCCGGAGCAATTTCTTCTACATCCGAATTGATGTCCGAATACAAGGATACTCCGTTAGCTAGCTTTACTGTTGCAATGTTACTGATTAATTTTATATCCGCAACAGGAAGCGCTGTAATTACCACCGGTTTTTGAACGCCGCTGTTTAGTTTCGATTTCAGCAAAGCCAGGTTGTTTTTATAATTCTGGAATTCCTTTTGATAATGTACCAACAGCTCTTCCCATGTTTTGTTTTTGCCATTGTCACCACCTATCGGAATGCGGCGTTGTGAAGTTTGCATACTGTTGGCGTACCAATAACTGTTTTTAGTCAGCTCCACCAGTTTTGTGTAATGCTCCAGGCTCTTTTCCAAGAATGGAACAGCAGCATCGAGGTTCTTCACATCTTTGCCCCATTGGTAATCCAGCACCAGCTTAGCCGCTTTTACTTTATTCTCGAAAAAATGAGCAAACTCACGGTAGCAATGCATATCGTTGCGAAGTCTTTCAAACTCATCCTTGTTTTTGGTGGCTTTTCCTTCCACCTGATCAATGGCAGCAATGGCTTTATCGCCATGTGCAATAACCTGCGCAACGATGTCGAGCGGCATTTCGCCTACATGCGGTTGATGTTTCCATTCTTTTTCCACATACTCAATCAGCTTTTCACCTTCGGGACCGCAACTTTCGTAAAAGCCCGGATAGATTTTATATTTGTACGGATTGACCAACTGACTCATAAACATACCGAGCAACAGGGTCTGGCGATTTCCTTCGGTAATTCCAAAACGACGAAGCAACTTTGGCGCAATCTCACCGGTTTCGTCGTAAGCTTCCTGAATTTTACGGGCATCATTGTCGCTTACGCCATAAAAATCACCCAGCTGTTGATCCCAGTAATTAATTTCCTCGTTCCTGTCACGATGGCAATTCCACGCATAACGCGCCCATGTTTTGTACCACATCCAGTCGCGGTCTACTTGTTTCAACCGGCTTCCATCAGGCAATTTATCGGCAGTATACGGATAATCCCAAAATGAAGCCTGCGGATACAGATGCAGCCCGTTAGCTCCTTTTGCAATGTGCATAGCATTCACCGTTTTCTGAATAAATGCAGGTGAGCTATAGCGCCATGGTTCCAGATTGGCCAGAATATGAATATTGCTGATATGTACGCTTCCAAGCTTACTCAGGTCGCGGTCGGTTTGCGACCACGGACCACCCGGTTCGTAAGTTGTCAGACTCTCACCGGTATATTTGTTCATCGTATACAAATTCTTATACAACGGTTTAGCCGCTGCAATGTCCAGCTTGGCATCGGTATCGTGTGCACGCAGGATAATAGGCGGTTCGTCGGTACGACCCAGAGCTTTCAAGCCGTCTTTTACACCGGGAATAATGGTTTTTGTAAACCAGTTCACATCATCTTCGTAAGTATCCATGGCTTCGCCGAGGGTAATCAGGAATCCGATGTTTGGGTATTTTTCAACAAAAGCAGCTATACTTTTACGCGTATAATCGCTGATAAGCGGTGTGATAGGGCGGTTACGATCTTGCGTTACCAGTCCGTAATGCTCGGCAAAAGGCTTGGAAAGAATAATGTTGTAGAACATCTGAATAATAAAGATGCCGCGCTTGTCGGCTTCGTGAGTCAGAAAGCTATAAATTTCTTCGTTCTTTTTAAACGTGGCATCATCCACTTCCACGGCAAAAGGATATTCCTTCAATCGCACCAACGATGCAAACGGATGTCCGTTCCACAAATACAATGAATTCATGCGGTTAGCCACCAACATGTCGAGGTATTTAATCCATTCTTTTTTATCGTAAAACCAGGGAAAAGTCTCGGGCGTGTAAGGATATTCGTACACTGTACGACCGGGAAGATAGGTCGGTTTTTGTACACCGATACAGGTTCCGCGCATCACCATTTCGGGTGCATCGGTAAGCAAAGCAGGCAAATCGAGTTTCTTTTCGTTTTGCAAGCGGTCGATAATCTCGCGACAACCGTAAATGGCTCCACTTCCATCAGCTCCGACAACAACAGTTACATTTCCTTTTGTTTCAATATGAAAACCTTCTTTTTTCAGTTCCTGAGGAAGTTGAATATGCAGTTTCTTTAAGAATGCAGCCGCATTCGGATCATTTTTTTCGAAAACAACAATGTTTTTTTCTTTTCGGGATGTATTTTTCAATCCCGTGGCCGGAATCACATCAATACCACTGGATTTAAGCTTTTTGGACAACATCTCCACCGCATACGATACGCGGTTTGAAGCCGCAGGTGAGGTAACAACATGGATATTTTCGGCAAAAACAGACACTACCGACAAGAATAAAAAGGCGAAAACTAAACTTCTAAGTTTCATAGTCATAATTCAATATAGCTATTGTAAATAATAACAGAAGGACGTATAAAAAGCCTTTCTGTACTCAAAGACCATAGCACTCAATGATCCATCAGAAAAGATTTAGTTGTATGTATGTGGTTCAACATCCTATTTTCTGATAAATAATGTCGCTCCTACGGAGTTTAAAAAAGATCAGCTAATCAAAGTCTACCATAATATCGCTTCTCCGAAGCTCTTAAGATGCTCCGTTAGGAGCAATATTATGGTAGTAACATTTATTTCATTAAAACAAGAGCTCCGTAGGTGCGACATTATTGAATTGCCCTTATTGAATGTCCGCTCCATTGAAAAACAGAAAAAAATAAAGTTGGTGGGTAAAAAAACAGAAAAAATCAACTCATCCCGGCTTCGGTTTATTTGCAATGATACCACAGCAACGATAATCTGTTCATGTATTATTGCCGATGATGTATAGCTAGCAACATCCGGTCTCCGTAATTATTGCCATTGATGTACTGTTAGCAATATAATGTCTCCGTATTCTTGCTATTGATATATAGTTGGCAATATTTTATCTCCGTATTCTTGCCAATGATATATTATCGGCAAGAATACGTCTGTGTTTTATTGCCGCTGATACACCAACGGCAATTTAGAAAATTTCTAAATTGCCGTTCATACATCAATCGCAATTATTCTCTTTTGTTTTTCTATAAACAGGGAATCAATTGATCGGATTTTTATAGCTTACTACTATTTCGTCGGTAGTATTAATCATCAAGCGGTAGTTTGTAGCATTGATTTTCTCAACAACTCCTTTCGATGCTTGGGGTTTCGATTTACTGACGAAAGTCAGATACCCTTTGCCTTCGGAGGCTTTTATTTTAATGGTTTTGTTGTCCATAAACAATTTTATCTCACCCTTAGGAGTTGGCACGGCTCCTTCCATCCATTTCAATCCGCCCAGATTGGGGTTGATGGCAAATTCGCTGTAGCCGGCTTTTACAGGTTGAATGCCTAGGTAATATTTTCCCAACAGATAAACAGGACTGGCTCCCCAGGCGTGGCACAGGCTTTTGCCATACGGGCGACCATACATGGCCAGATGCTGTGTGCCCTTATCAGTAGGATTATATTTTTCCCAAAACGAGGTAGCTCCTTCGCGAATCATGCCGCCCCAGTAATCTTTCATTTCTTTCATCACCTGCTTTTGTTCGCCCATGGCACACAGAGCTTCCAACTCGTAAAAACGCATATAAGGCGTAGATATTTTTATCACCGAATCGTTCATCAACACCGATTTTTTGATCTGCTGTTGCTTTTCGGGCGATAGATAATTAAAGAATACGGCAAACATATTGGAGTAGCGGGTAATTTGCTCTTGTTGTTTTCCATCGAGGCGATTATGCACCAGAGCTTTTTTCGTTTCGTTCCAGAAAGCAGGTTCCAGTTTGCTGCGCAATGCCTTTGCCAGTCCATCGTATTTTGCTTTATCGTCGGTATTCTTAGCTAAGTCAGCACAGAGCGCCATCGTTTCCAAGCTCTTGCAAAACAACACCTGTTCGTACGACAACTCGCCGTGTTTATCCATATATCCGTCGGCCCAGTCCACAAAAACCCAGTCGCCGGTTTGTCCTTCCACCATGCCGTTTTTGTTGGTACGTCCCAGCACATAATCCATCATGGTTTGCATACGTGGGTACACTTGTTGGATAAAATGCGTGTCGCCGGTGAATTTATAATAATCGTAGATAGACAAAAACCAATAGAAGGTGTAGTCCATAATGGTGTTGGTGTGGCTCGTTACCGGATCTTTCCCCCTGAGTTGCCAAATGGTATTTTTCACTGTCTGAGTATCGAAAAACAGGTAATAATTCATCAGATAACTCTGAATGGCATCGCCACTCCAGGTCCAACGGTCGCGCTTAATGCCATCGATAAAAAACTCACGCGTGGTCAGCTGCATGGTGTAAGCACCTACGTTCCACATTTGGTTCACCTCCTCGTCGTTGCAACGGAACGAACCGCGCTGCACTTCGGGTTTATATTCGTATAGCATGCTTACGTCCTTGTAATTTACAGCACCCTCTCTGCTAATGTACACGTAGCGAAAAGCCTTGTTATTGCTGAGCGTATAGATGTCGGACAGCGGATTTGTTGCTGCCAATGCTTCATCGGTCACGTTGCTACCACTTACAGAAAGACGATCAATCGTTTCGCCGGATTTAGTATCCAGCGCTTCTTCCTTGCTTTCGCCGTAATAGATATTCACTTTTCCATCGCCTTTCAACTGATGGAAGCGAATGAAGCCGAAAGTCTCTTTTCCAAAGTCAATCAACTCACCGCCCTGAACCTTTTCGCGTTTCACATCAAGTTGTGGTGTGGTTTCCAATTTGTATTTCGAGGGTGGTGTGGTGGCTGCTTTAAAGTTATCGGCAGTAGCGGCATCCATATAAATGGTGGCCGAAGTGTCGCTGGCTTTTCCGCTTTCGTCAATCCATTCCTTATCTTCGTAAGTTACTTTCCACGAACCGTCGGTTTTCACTGTCGCACCGTTTACAAAAATAGCCGGTGGCGTTGCCTGATTCCATACCTTGATGTTCAGACTATGTTTTCCGGCAGGTAACCTGAATTTCTTCGGCATGCCAAACTGGAGTTTACCATCCAGCTTAATGTTGAATTTACCTTCTACAGCAATTTCAATATCCTCGGCTGCTGCCAAATCAATCTTTTTGCTGAACTCAACCAACACATAATGGCTGTCCATCTTCCAAAAAGGAGGAAAAAATGCACCCCGCTCCGTGCGACGGTTATTCATCTGATTACCCAACCATATTTCGTAATCACCCGGATACCAGATCCACGATTGAGAAAAAGCAGAAAGAGGTAAAAGGCAAAGAAGGCAAAGAAGAAATCTGCCCCCTAAATCCCCCATGGGGGACTTGAAGAATGTATGTTTGTTTAGTTTCATTTTTTGCGAATTATTTGATTTATAGTTATCGTTACCATAGTAATTTTAAGTCCCCCATGGGGGATTTAGGGGGCCGTCTTTATCCCTGCATTTTTCATTATACTATCATTCACCATCGGTCCGTTGTTCTCCCAAATATTTCCGGGTCCGTTGGCATTTTGCAGAAATTTTACGCTATCAGTACGGTTATTCTGTACCCGGATGTAGGACGAACCCTCGTCGGTGTACAGGTAAAACCAATGCTTAGGGTCATGCACGTAGCCTGGTTTACAAATATCGTGTACCCAGTTTTCCGAAATCAAGGTTCCGGGTTGTGCTCCGAGCGTGTAAATACCTGCCACGTCATACACATGTTTGGCATAGTGATGAATGTTGTTGCGTTGCACCAGGTTGTTTTTCATACAAACCAGATTGCGATTCCATCCCCAACCAAGGCTGATACCGGAATAAGAAACATCGCTGATTTCGTTATTTATTATTTTAAAACCGGAGACATAACCGGCAGCAATAGCCACACAGCCCCAGTCTTCGTTGGTCACATCGGTAAATAGATTATTGCGAATTTCGAGTCCGATGCAAAGCTCACGCAAGTCCTGCGGGTTGTATGGTAAATGAGTTTCGAGCGAGGTGGGTGAAAAGTTACCTGCCACCAAACCATTTCCGGCAATATCGGTAAACGTACAGTTCTCCACTTTACCGCCTGTTGTTCCCGATACATAGTCGAGGCCCGAAAATCCCAACTGCTCAAAACGACAGCTCTGGAAGTCGATATTATTTGCACCCGAAACAGTTACTGCAGCAGCTCCACGTCCTAACCAACCCTGATTATCGAGCTTATGATTATCTACCCGATCTATTTTGGGACTTAGTTTGTATCCTTCGGTCAGATACATTCCGGCTTGCAAAGGCACATGTCCTTTTTCGGAAGGACGCATCCATGTACTGTGACTAAAAGTGATATTTTTAAAAATCACATGACCCACCGGTCTGTCAGGAGTTCCTTCAACCTGCACCAGCGTTTCAATAGCCGGAGCAATGACTTCGGTTACTTTTTCGCCGGGCAAGGGATAATAATAAAGCTTGTGCGTTTTTATATCATGAAACCATTCGCCGGGCTGATCGAGTAATTCCAACGCATTGGTCAGATAAAAAGGCGAATTTACTCCGGCTTCAACCATGGGTTGTGGCCACGGACGCTCAAATTGCAATTTACTTTCGGGATTATGAAAGCGAACGGCGGCAGAATCGCCCTGAATACGGATAGACTTGATGCGCAAAAACGATACGGCCCACATTTGATGCAATACCATTTCGGCATAAGGAGCTTTTTGAATAGCTTTTACTGATTTTGCAGGTACCCAAAGGATTTGATTCACTTTATCGTTGCGAATAATGCGGCTCATCTTTTCAAAGTCCGAAACATCGCGGGCTCTTACGGCTTTTTTCCCGTTTACCCACAGCTGACGAAAATCAAGCGGACGACCGTTGAAGTCCGGAACATCAGTCACTAAGAGTTTACCCGACTTCTTCCATTTGTTTATCTGCATACCGCCACTGAGTACCACCTTCTCGCCTTCCGCACCACAAATAATGGTGGGCGATTGCGCTGTGCCACTATCTTCGGGGCGAACAAAAAGTGGTTCGTATTGAGCATAGGTTCCGGCTTTCAGAATAATCTGAATACCGTTTTCAATACCGGCAGTATTTAATCGGCGTAACTCACGCGCCTGACGCAAAGCCGCCGAAAGAGTAGCCTTTGGCGCTGACGCCGAACCGTCGTTCTTGTCTTTTCCCGAAGGAGAAACATAGATATTGGTGGCAGAAGAACCTACGCTAATCAATAAGAGAAAAAGAACCCCTAACCCCTGAAGGGGAATAAGACCTATTCTATTTTTACCCCTAACCCCTAAAGGGGGATAAGAATTAGTTTCGTATTTGATTATTGTTTTTAGATTCATCATTATTTTCAGTAAAGTTTATAAATCAACACTAATTTAGTTCCCCTTTAGGGGTTAGGGGTGGAATTTCTTCATTTTACCAACGGCATCCATACCGTCATATCCATTTTTCCACGGTTTCCCCAGGCGTAATATGGAATCAGCGTAATGTTGACCGTTTTGTCTGATTTCCCTACTGCGCGGTACAAGGTGTTTTTCCACGAACCTTCGTTGGCAAGTCGGGCAGTTCCATCCAACACTACGATAGAGCTTCCGGCAATCGTTGTTTTGCGCGGACTGAATTTCATATCAGCCGGGATCAATACATTATCAATCGATTTTCCTCCGGCTACATCAGCACCTTCGAGGCAATAAACCAACGGACCACGTTTTACTACCGTTTGATTGCGGGTTTCCTCTACCAACGGATTTGACTCCAACAGCTTCACCGGCATATCAAGAACCAACTCTACAACATCGCCTTTTTTCCATACACGATTAATTTCGGTGTATGTGTTGGATTTATTTTCAACCGAGATAAGCTGACCGTTTACGGTAACTGATGCTTTATCGCACCATTCGGGAATACGCAGATAAAGCGAGAATGCTTTGTTAGGAGCTTTATCTACCGCTATTTTGATATTGCCATCCCAGGGATAGTCGGTCACCTGAGTGAGTTTGATTTTATCTTTTCCGTTTAATACTGTTTCCAGTTGACTGCCGCCGTATAAGTTACACCAAACAGCATTATCTCCTAAACTATAAGCATAGTTTTGCGCTTCGCAAAGTGTACGAACGGTATTGGGTGGACAGCAGTTGCAAAGTTTGATATACACCTCGCGTTCTTTTGACCAACGGAGCGTGTAAGGGAAATCTTTTGAAATTTTCAGCGGATTGGTATAGAAAAACCGTTTTCCATCCAGGCTTATTCCGCTTAAAACACTATTGTAAAGTGCAGTTTCTACAATTTCGGCATATTTAGCATCAGCGGTAGTTTGTAACATCCGCCAATTAAAAAGCATGTTTCCAATATTGGCACAAGTCTCGTTATGTGCCGTGAAATTGGGTAACTGGTAAGCACGACCGTAGCTTTGGTGCACTTTCTGAATGCTATCAGGCGTGTAATAAGTTCCGTCCGGCGAAGTTCCGTCGTAAAGTGCCCCACATGCTCCGGTTACATACATTTTCCGGTTCACAATGTCCGACCAAATGCTGGTAAGGTTTTTCATAAGTTGTTCTTCACCCGTTTCTGCATATACATCGGCCACTCCGGCATACAAATAATTGGCACGAACTGCGTGACCCATGGCTTGATACTGTTTGCGGAAAGGAATTCGATCCTGATTATCGTCGGTACCATTATCAACCATACCACGAATATTTATCAGGTTTTTCGATAGTTCCAGATAACGTGGATTTTTGGTTTCGCGGTACATTTCCACCACGCCCATATAGTGCGAAGGACAAATAGCGTTTCGGGCTAGTTCGGCTGATGCCGTTTCGTAGAAATGACACAGAAAATCAGTTGCTTTAATGGCTATATTCAACAAAGTGGTTTTTCCTGTTGCCCGGTGGTGAATTATTCCGGCTGTCATCAAATGCCCCAGGTTGTAGGTCTCAAAATTGAGTCGGTTTTCAAAAGCTTTATCGTCTTTGTTCCCAACTTTTGTTCCGGTCAGAACCGTTTCGTGTTTATGCGAGTCAACGCCCTTATTCATTTCGGAAATGATGACCGGTGTATGAATGTAACCATCCTGACGTTGTACTTTTCCAATCACAGCAATGATCTCATCCATCATTTTATCCAGTTTCGGATCTTTGGTTTGAGCATATATAACGGCTACACCTTCTAAAAATTTATAAAAGTCACCATCGTGAAACGGAGGTCCGCAATGTGTTCCGTTGCATTGCCCCGCTGCAATTTCAAAATTACGATATGCATGACTCAAACCAGCATCTTTCAGCGTACGCCACATTGAAAATATCATCGTGTCTTTAAACACTCCGAAACGTTCACCCCAAAAACCGTTAGTCCAATGCACAGCATCAATATTGGTACTGCTCATTTTTGTATACTTACTGGCAGAGGTATTTGTGAGACCCCGGTTTTGAGCACCTATTGACACAAAAACGAGGATCATTACAAGGGAAACAAGGAAAATCTTCTTC
>DATFAW010000462.1:0-5491 GCA_035254165.1 Paludibacter sp. | reverse complement strand
TAATTCTTATCGGAACCAAAAGCATTTTCAGATTTTCAGCCGGAAGCGTACCACTTGCAGCCGCACTCTTCAATTCTTTTACAATTAAGTTTGCAATATTGAAAGTATAGTAATGCCTGTAAACTCCTGTTGTTCCAATTTCAGTAGTTGTATAATCACCTCTGACTGCACAAGTATCACTTGGAAGCTCCCGCTTGTTGAAAAAACGATCCTTAGCCGACTCCTTAACGAGTAATAAGTATTTTACAACTGGATGTAATGCTGTGTCTAATTCTGTTTCAGTCACCTCTACTTTCAGCAAGGCACTATTCACGGTTAGCTTCTTGCCATTAATCCCTTTATTAATACGCTCTTGGATTCTTTTCAAAGGCATAGCTACCCTAGTTTGAAGATTAGCCGGTGAAGCAATATAATTCACACTATCACGATGCTGAACAACGGAGGCTCTATCATTATGCTGAAAGCGATTCACCTGGCGTACTTCCGAATTGGCAGGGAAAATCAGATAGGTATTTCTTGTTGCAATTGAGTCACCACCATTGATATTCTTAGTTTTATATGTATAATGATAATAATAACGTAGATCTATCTGGCTTATATTCAACAATGTTGCCGAACCATAATTTGCGGTGATATAAAGTCCTTTGAAAAAGTCGAGAAACGTCTGTGTACTTGAATAATGAGAATCAACAAAAAATCGCTTTACGAAATCGTTTGACAGTTTAAACCGTATTGCCGTTGAATCGGCACGAATGGGAGCTGCATCTTTAGCAGAAAAAATTCTTTCTCCAAGTTTAACTGAACGATCTGTATATGCCGTAAGATCAAGATTAGTCGGATATAATGAGGTATAATTAAAAGTACCTTTGTTCATCTCATATATATTCACATCTAAAAGTGAGTATTTTGAACCAAACCAAGTCTTATAATACATCACGACAGCAGCAGAATCCGCAACCGCACTGGCTGGAAATTTGAATCCTTCAGGACAATTTACCTGAGCCAAAATATCTGCTTGCGTAGAACCAAACTTAGTATCGTAAAACGCACCTAACAAAAAAGAGTCAGGACGTGAATTCATAAAATCAACAAAAACATCTTCTGTCGTTACGTGAAATGTATCAGTTCCAATCTTTATCTGATCCGATGAAGGTTGAATGCCTGAACCAACGTTAGCTAAATTATCCGAACAAGAATAGACGAATAACGACAATAAAAAAAGCAGAATAAGTGGATAAGATTTCATGTAAAATGAAAAAATAAAATGACTAAATAGAAAATTAAAAAACACTTGGGGAATTTGCCGGTTTACTGAATCCCATCATAAAACTGGACATAAGCATCGGCATAATCTTCTTCTGATTGGAATGGTAAAAATTTCACACCCTTCGAAGACACATATTCTAGCACATCTTGATTCACAACCGGACTTGATTGAATGACAGCATCCGAATAATCAATAGCCAATTTTGACAGAGCGACAAAATCGATCACTTTGTCTTTTACCTGAACAACATGTTTCTTTTCAATTCCTTCAAGTAAAAGTCTCTCGGCAAACAAATTGCGAAACGGCTTCTTAAAATCATCATTAAAAATAGAGTAAACCACTTTTGAATGTTTAAAAAACGGATCGTCATTATAAGCCTTCTTAATATATAATGGAGCTAACGCAGTCATCCAACCTTGACAGTGAATGATATCAGGAGTCCAGCGAAGCTTTTTTACTGTTTCCATCACTCCTCGTACAAAGAAGATTGTACGCTCATCATTATCTTCATATTCTTCACCACTTTCGTTGGCAATTGTATTTTTACGATGGAAATAATCGTCATTATCAATGAAATATACTTGCATTCGAGCTGATTGAATAGAAGCCACCTTAATAATTAAAGGGTGATCGGTGTCATCAATTATCAGATTCATTCCAGACAACCTGATTACTTCATGAAGTTGATTTCTTCTTTCATTTACCGCTCCAAATTTTGGCATAAAAGTGCGGGTTTCTCGTCCCCTGTCTTGTACCGCTTGAGGTAAGTACCTCCCCATATTTGACAATTCTGATTCTGGCAAATAAGGAAATATCTCTTGCGAAATATACAAAACTTTTGTAATTTTTTTCATGCTCTACTTTGTGAGATAATTTTCGTTATGCAAAGATATATAAAAAAAATCGGATATAAACAAGACGGAAAACACCAAAAGTTAACTAGACTTACTAGAAAAAGAACTTATACAAAAAGTATATTTATTTGCAAAACAAGTACATCGCATTCAATCAAACATTTATCGATACACGAATTATCACCAGCCAATTTCAACTGACTATCTATTTATAAAAGTTTAACCTAGAAAATTATGGTTCTTCAGCCCCTGTATTTATAGGAAAAACAATTAAAAATCGGCATTAAGAACTTTTGTCATAAATGGTGTATTCTTCGATCATTCGTTTCACTTTCTTTCACTTGTCCACTCGTTTACAAATTCGTATCTTTGTAAGTTGATTTTTCAAACGCAAAAACCGCAAATAACGAATAATTTGCCTGATTAAATCTTTGCCGTTGGAATCAAAAAAAATGGTATTCAAAAACACAGACTCTTGACAACAAATTCCGACATACAGCCCAACGATGCTTCTGAGAAAGTAGAAGTGATCGGCGCACGGGTTCACAACTTAAAAAATATCGATGTTTCCATTCCGCGCGATGCTTTAACGGTAATTACCGGACTGAGCGGCAGCGGAAAATCATCGTTGGCTTTCGACACCATCTTTGCTGAAGGGCAACGACGTTATATCGAAACTTTCTCAGCTTATGCACGTAGTTTTCTGGGCAATATGGAACGCCCTGATGTGGATAAAATCAGCGGTCTGAGCCCGGTTATTTCTATCGAGCAAAAAACGACCAACAAAAATCCGCGTTCCACTGTTGGAACCACCACCGAAATTTACGACTTTCTGCGTTTGCTTTTTGCGCGTGCAGGTGAAGCATTTTCGTATATTACAGGCGAGAAGATGGTAAAATATTCTGAAGATCAAATCGTTGATTTGATCCTGAAAGATTATGAGGGCAGAAAAACTTTTCTGCTTGCTCCGCTTGTTCGTGGCCGCAAGGGGCATTACAAAGAATTGTTCGAGCAAATCCGCAAAAAAGGATATTTGCATGTCAGGATTGATGGCGAAGTGCGTGAAGCGACACACGGTTTAAAACTGGATCGTTACAAAAATCACGACATTGAAGTGGTGATTGACAAACTGTTGGTTTCGGAAAAAGACAGAAAGCGCCTGAAAGAATCGATGCAAAAAGCCATGCAACAGGGTAATGGCATCGTAATGCTACTTGAAAAAGACAACGATGAAGCACGCTACTTTAGCAAAATGCTAATGTGCCCAACCAGCGGAATTTCGTACGACGAACCGGCTCCTCACAACTTCTCGTTCAACTCACCACACGGTGCCTGTCCAAAATGTAAAGGCTTGGGATTTGTCAATCAAATCGACATGGATAAAATTGTTCCAGACAAAAACATAAGCATTTACAACGGAGCTATTTCGCCACTTGGCAAACATAAAAGCACTACTATTTTCTGGCAAATCGAAGCCATACTCGAAAAATACGAATGCACACTGAAAACGCCTGTTTCCGAAATTCCGGATGAAGCGATGGACGAGATAATGAACGGCACCGAAGAACGCCTACACATTAAGAATCAATCCATTGGAACCAACTATTTCCTGAGTTACGATGGAATTTTGAAATATATCGAAATGCAAGCCGAAACCGGCGCTTCGGCTACCGAACAAAAGTGGGCCAATCAATTTTCCAGGTCAATCGTTTGCCCTGAATGTAACGGAGCTAAGTTGCGAAAGGAATCGTTGCACTTCCGCTTACACGACAAAAACATCGCCGAACTGTCGGCTATGGATATTGCCGAACTATCGGCATGGTTGGGGAATGTAGAGCAATATTTGTCCGACAAACAAAAAGCCATTGCAGTGGAAATTCTGAAAGAAATTCGTACTCGATTGCAGTTTTTGTTGGATGTTGGGTTGAATTATCTTTCACTCAACCGCAGTTCCCAATCGCTTTCGGGCGGTGAGAGTCAACGCATTCGACTAGCCACCCAAATTGGCTCACAGTTAGTAAATGTACTCTACATTCTGGATGAGCCAAGTATCGGTTTGCATCAACGTGATAACCAACGCTTGATAAATTCGTTGAAACAATTGCGAGACACAGGAAATTCGGTGATTGTTGTAGAACATGACAAAGACATGATGATGGCTGCAGATTATGTAGTAGATCTCGGTCCACACGCCGGACGACTGGGTGGTGAAGTAGTTTTTTCGGGTACACCGCAAGAAATGCTGCAAGCCGACACCCTGACTTCAGCCTATTTGAATGGAAAAAAACAAATAGAAATACCCAAAGAGCTTCGTCCAGGAAACGGAAATGCAATAACCATTAAAGGTGCGAGGGGAAATAATCTGAAAAATATCGACGTCACATTTCCACTTGGGAAAATGATTTGCGTAACCGGCGTTTCAGGTAGTGGAAAATCAACTTTGATAAATGAAACTCTGCAACCAATTCTGAGTCAGAATTTTTATCGTTCGTTGCAAGATCCATTGCCATACGACAGCATTGAAGGGTTGGAATATATCGACAAAGTTGTAGAAGTAGACCAATCACCGATTGGGCGCACTCCACGCTCAAATCCGGCTACGTACACAGGTGTTTTCTCGGACATTCGGAATGTATTTGTAACTTTGCCCGAAGCTAAAATTCGGGGTTATAAGCCCGGGCGATTTTCGTTCAACACCGCCGGCGGCCGCTGCGAGACATGTGGAGGAAATGGTTATAGAACCATAGAAATGAACTTTCTTCCGGATGTTTATGTTCCTTGCGAAAATTGCAACGGTAAACGCTACAACAAAGAAACACTGGAAGTTCGGTTTAAAGGAAAATCTATCGCCGACGTATTGGACATGACCATCAACCAGGCTGTGGAGTTTTTCGAGAACCAACCATCCATTCTGAATAAAATCAAAACGTTGCAAGATGTTGGATTAGGTTATATCAAACTCGGACAATCGAGTACCACGCTATCGGGTGGCGAAAGCCAGCGCGTGAAATTAGCCACCGAACTATCGAAACGTGATACCGGAAAAACGCTATACATTCTGGATGAACCGACAACGGGATTACATTTTGAAGATATCCGGGTATTACTTGGAGTTTTGAACCGCTTGGTAAACAAAGGGAATACAGTAATTATCATCGAACATAACATGGACGTGATCAAAGTTGCCGATCATATCATTGATATTGGACCCGAAGGTGGTGGTGCAGGCGGAAAAGTGATTTGCACAGGAACTCCGCAAGAAGTTGCCAACCATCCGACAAGTGAAACGGGGCGATTTTTGAAGTTGGAGCTGAGTCCTACCCCCTAAAGGGGAATTAAAATTAGCCTCGTCTCTAATTTCAGGAAAATA
>DATFAW010000461.1:0-10789 GCA_035254165.1 Paludibacter sp. | reverse complement strand
AAAATTATTCGATGGAGTTGCCGTTTTTTTGCACAATTCTTCTATTGAAGAAACCTGCTCAACAATTGGATTATTACAAACTACAAAAGAAAGTAACCAGAAAAGGCACCGTAAAATCGACAATGAAACCCTGATAGATAGACACAATAGCATAATCTTTGCCCGAACACCTGACAATAATGGGGAATGTAGTATCCATGGTGGTAGCTCCACCAGCTGAAATAGGAGCTAATTTTCCGAAATACTTCACCATCCAGGGTGCAAAAAGGAGAGTCAGAACTTCACGCATAATGTTGGAAAGCAAAGCAATGGTTCCAAGTTCAACACCTTTGCACTGGGTAATCAAAATACTGGAGAGGGAATAATATCCGAAACCCGACCCTACAGCCAGGCAATCGGTCAAACTACGATTTTTCAAGAAGAAACTAACAGCAATTACACCCAGCCACGTTCCGGTAATTGTCATTATTGGCAGAAAAATCAACCGGGGGTTTAAACTGCGAAATTGCCGGAATGAATTGGGGTCATTACCAATGCTGATGCCAACAGAGAACATCAGTGCGCAAAGCACATAGAAACTTATATTGCAGTCCAACAATTCGTGCGGAAACCAACGAAAAATGCCAAAAAGCAGTCCCGTTGCAAAAAATGAAAGTATGATCAGACTGCCCTTCATTTACTAATGGATTTATTTCGAACCGTCAGCCAAAGCAACCAAGCAAGAATCACGCTTCCCAGTGTTCCAGCAACAGCCAATAAAAACGCATCAAAACCAAGCTTTCCAAACTGATTAACGACTGCTTCGTTAGCCCCAACTTCCAATCCAAGCAAAAACAATAACACCCAAATGAGTATTAAAATCAATCGGTGAATGAAATGAATTTTTCGGGAACGAAACAAATAGCCGACAGCTATTCCGGCAAGCATACAAGCAATGACAACAAACATCATTCTATTGATTTTTAGCGCAAAGATAGATGAAATGTAACAATGTATCAATATGCTAATGCTACAATGAAAAAACAAATAGCAAACTCAATGAAAAACAGCAAAAAATTCGTAAATTTGCGCCTCAAAAACAAAGGTATTAGCAAGTATAAAATAATAAATTTCAAAATAATATGAGCAAAAAAGCATTACTTATGATTTTGGATGGCTGGGGAATTGGAAATCATTCTCATGCAGATGTCATCTACAGCACACCAACTCCTTACATCGATTCGTTGGTGGCAAATTACCCTAACTCACAACTCCTTGCTTCAGGCGAAGATGTTGGCCTCCCTGAAGGTCAGATGGGCAACTCGGAAGTTGGTCACTTAAATATTGGTGCCGGACGTGTTGTTTATCAGGACTTAGTGAAGATTAATATCGCTTGCCGCAACAACAGCATTCTGAAAAACCCTGAAATTATCAGCGCTTATTCATATGCCCGCGATAACAAAAAGAAAATTCATTTCTTAGGTTTGGTTTCCGACGGTGGTGTTCACAGTTCGTTGGATCACTTATTGAAATTGATCGATATAGCAAAGGAATACGGAATTAACGACTCTTTTGTACATTGCTTTATGGACGGTCGTGATACCGACCCAAAAAGCGGAAAAGGCTTTATCAAACAATTGGATGAATATACTAAAACGTCTACCACTAAAATCGCATCGATTGTTGGTCGTTATTACGCTATGGATCGCGACAAACGTTGGGATCGTGTAAAAAAATCATACGACTTATTGGTAAATGGTGTAGGCGAAGCCACAACCGATGTCGTAGCAGCTATGCAAGCATCATACGATGCAGGTGTAACCGACGAATTCATCAACCCAATCGTTGCTGTTGATGCAGCAGGAAAACCATTGGCAACTATCGAAGCCGGAGACGTGGTGATCTTCTTCAATTATCGTAACGACCGCGCCAAAGAATTGACCGTAGTTCTGACTCAACAAGACATGCCGGCTGAAGGAATGCATACCATTCCGTTGGAATATTATTGTATGACTCCTTATGACTCCAGCTACAAAGGCTTACATGTGATTTTCGACAAAGACAACGTTCAAAATACACTTGGAGAATATGTTTCTAGTCTTGGTTTAAAACAATTACGTATTGCCGAAACAGAGAAATTTGCACACGTAACTTTCTTCTTCTCTGGTGGTCGCGAAAGCGAGTTCGAAGGTGAAGAACGTATCCTGGTGGCTTCTCCAAAAGTAGCAACTTACGATCTTCAACCGGAAATGAGTGCACCCGAAGTGGCAGATAAACTAGTGGCAGCATTAAATACAAAGAAATTTGATTTCATTGCACTTAACTTTGCCAATGGCGATATGGTAGGTCACACAGGTGTTTACGAAGCTATTCAAAAAGCCGTGGCAACTGTTGACAATTGCGTAAAAGAAGTTGTTGAAACTGCGAAAGCCAACGATTATGAAGTAATTATCATTGCCGACCACGGTAATGCCGACTATGCAGAGAATAACGACGGTTCACCAAACACAGCTCACTCGTTGAATCCGGTTCCATTTATTTACGTAACCGAAAACAAAAATGCAAAAGTTGAAAATGGCATTTTAGCCGATGTTGCTCCTTCAATTTGCCAAATCTTAGGAATTGAACAACCCAAAGAAATGACTGGACACGGACTTATTAATGCATAATTCTTAATGTAAAGTTCTTTATTAGAGACGCTGTAGATTTTGTCTGCAGCGTCTTTTCTTTATTATTACAGAATAGTTCTCTAAAAGAATACACACCCAAAAGTGCTAACAATCTGCACTAAACATCAAATTATGAATCACGAATTATGAATTATGAATTGAATATCATTATCTTTGCATCTCAAAACAATAAAGAATGAAACTAAGAACAGAACTTGAACATCGCATTTTAGTCCTCGATGGCGCGATGGGAACCATGATACAACGGCACAAACTCACTGAAGCTGATTACCGCGGTGAACGTTTTGCGCAGTGGCCAAGCCTTGTGAAAGGAAACAATGATTTACTTGTGCTGACACAACCTGACATTATCAGCTCTATTCACAAAGAATACCTTGAAGCAGGTGCGGATATTATTGAAACAAACACCTTCAATGCGCAGGTAATCTCCATGGAAGATTACGGCATGGCATCGTTGGTTCGCGAAATCAATTTGGAGGGTGCACGCTTGGCTCGTCAAGCCGCAGATGAATTTACGGCAAAGAATCCCGCAAAACCTCGCTTTGTTGCCGGCTCTGTTGGACCAACCAATAAAACAGCGTCCATGTCGCCCGACGTGAATAACCCTGCATTTCGTGCTGTCAGCTTCGATGATTTAGTTTCAGCTTATAAAGAACAAATCCTGGCATTAATTGAAGGTGGTGTTGATGCGCTTTTGATCGAAACCATTTTCGACACATTGAATGCTAAAGCGGCCATTTTTGCTGCAGAAGAAGCTATGGCCGAACTAGGCAAACGAGTGGAAATTATGCTTTCTGCGACAGTTGCCGACACCAGCGGCCGTACACTTTCAGGACAGACTATCCGGGCTTTTCTGGCTTCCATTGGTCATGCCAATTTATTATCCGTTGGACTTAACTGTTCGTTTGGCGCCAAAGACTTGAAACCATACCTACAGGAAATAAACGCTCATTCACCTTGGTTTGTAAGTGCATATCCCAATGCAGGTTTGCCCAATCAGTTTGGCGAATACGATGAATTGCCCGACATGATGGCAGTCCAGGTAAAGGAATATTTCGACGAACAACTTGTAAATATAATCGGTGGATGCTGCGGCACCTCGCCCAATCACATTGCTGCTTATCAGGAATTAATCAAGGGTGCAAAAGTTAGAGAAAGAAAAGCAGCAAGTCACAACCTAATTCTATCTGGACTTGAACACTTAGAAATCACCTCACCCCTAACATTTGACCTCTCCCCTAACCCCTCTCCCGAGGAGAGGGGGACAAGACCCGGTTACTACACAACAGATGCTGAGAATTGGAAATTATTACAGCCTATTGCAAAAGAATTACGCCACAATCAAACCGATGCTGAAGATAAGCTTTGGCAGGAACTTAGACGAAATAATACCGGATATAAAATTAAACGTCAACATGTTGTCGATGGCTTTGTTGCAGATTTTATCTGTATAGAAAAGCGAGTGATAATTGAGATTGATGGAGGAGTTCATTTATCATTAGAACAAAAGAATAGAGATGTTGAACGCACAAAAGTATTAAACACTCAAGGTTGGGATGTTATTCGCTTTACAAATGAAGAAGTAATGGATAATGTTTCGATAGTAGTTGCAAAAATAAAAACCATACTTGAGAACAAACCAACTCCACCGCGAACGTTTACGGCCAACGTTCCCCTCTCCTCGGGAGAGGGGTTAGGGGAGAGGTCAGACTTTGCAGGTGAGGTGATTGAGCCCTCTGGAGTAAGGTCTTTATTCGTCAATATTGGCGAACGTTGCAACGTAGCCGGTTCTCGCATGTTCTTACGTTTGATAAACGAAAAAAAATACGAAGAAGCCCTCAGCATTGCCCGCAAACAGGTGGAAGATGGCGCCCAGGTTATTGACATCAACATGGATGATGCTATGTTAGAGTCAAAAGAAGAAATGGTTACCTTCCTGAATTATGTGGCTGCCGAACCGGAAATTTCGCGCGTGCCGATTATGATTGACTCATCAAAGTGGGAAGTCATCGAAGCCGGACTGAAATGTGTTCAGGGAAAATGCATCGTAAATTCGATTAGCTTGAAAGAAGGCGAAGAAGATTTCTTGAAAAAAGCACACAAGATTCGGGCATATGGCGCAGCCGTAGTGGTGATGGCTTTTGATGAGAAAGGACAAGCCGACAGTTTCGAGCGTAAGACACAAATTTGCACCCGTGCCTATTATTTATTAGTAGACAAGGTTGGCTTTCCTCCTCAAGATATAATTTTCGATCCAAACGTATTGGCCATTGCCACCGGAATTGAAGAACATAATAACTACGGTGTTGATTTCATCAATGCCACCCGTTGGATTAAACAAAACCTACCTTATGCCAAAATTAGTGGTGGTATAAGCAACCTTTCATTCTCATTCCGCGGCAACAATGTCGTGCGTGAAGCCATTCACTCTGTGTTCCTGTATTATGCCATCAAAGAAGGCCTGGATATGGGTATTGTGAATGCCGGCATGTTGCAAATCTATCAGGACATTGAGCCTGAATTATTGGAACATGTGGAAGACATTGTCCTCAATCGTCGTCCGGATGCCACTGAGCGCATGATTGAACTTGCTGAAAAAGTAAAGAACCAGGCCTCGGGCGAAAAGGTGGAAAAAGTAGATGAATGGCGTTCGCGTCCATTGCAAGGTCGGTTGGAATACGCTCTCATCAAAGGTATCGGCGAATTTTTAGAAGAAGATTTAGCGGAAGCACTAACTCAGTACAACACGGCCATTGAGATTATTGAAGGACCATTGATGAGCGGTATGAATATCGTGGGCGAATTGTTTGGCGATGGTAAAATGTTCCTGCCACAGGTAGTAAAAACTGCCCGTACCATGAAAAAAGCCGTGGCTATTCTTCAACCGGTTATCGAAGCTGAGAAAGTTCCGGGTCAAAGTTCATCAGCCGGAAAATTCCTTATTGCCACCGTAAAAGGTGATGTACATGATATCGGGAAAAACATTGTGGCCGTGGTATTGGCTTGCAATAACTTCGAAGTAATTGATCTGGGTGTAATGGTTCCGACAGAGAAAATCATTCAAACAGCTATCGACGAGAAAGTGGATATCGTAGGGTTGAGCGGATTAATCACACCATCGTTGGAAGAAATGACTATCGTTGCAGCCGAAATGCAAAAAGCAGGATTAACAATTCCTATTCTGATTGGTGGCGCCACCACTTCCAAGATTCACACTGCGGTGAAGATTGCTCCCAATTACAAAGGCCCTGTGGTTTATGTAAAAGATGCTTCGGTCAACACGCTTGTGGTAGCACAACTTATGAGCAAAACGCAACATGTGGCTTACGAAGCTGGAATTGCAGCCGAATACCAGGCTTTACGCGAAAAACAAACTAAGAAACCTGACTTATTAAGCTTGGACGAAGCCAAAAAGCGGAAGCCGAATTTATTTTAATCAGGCACTAAATAAAAAGGGGCAGAACTTTCATGATAGAAGTTCTGCCCCTTTTTTGTCAATATCTTACCCTACTCTCTCTACTTTTCTCAAAGTTACATAGCACACAAAACCACTCGTTTCGTAACCCATTTCGGCAATCAAATTCATATATTGCTTTACCTGTTTCAGGTAAGTTTTGCTTTCTTTTTCACCGAATTTGTAATCCACAATTGTAGCTTTTTTGCCGCGAATTACCACGCGATCCGGACGATATCGCTCGCCGTTTGGAATCAAAATAGTAGTTTCATTCAGCACCCGGGCATCGTCGGCAAACCAGCTTTCGGCCTCCGGCAAGTTCCAGAAATGCTGCATCTCCTCTTCTACTTTTTTGCTGTCTTCCACACTAATTCTACCACTTCGAACCAGATCAAGAATAGCTTTCGACTGGTCGGACTTGCGCTTTATTTGTTGCAAAATATCATGCATGATAATACCATAATTCAGCTTACTATCAGTCAGGTGCTGATTTTCCAATAAATAATCCAGGCTTTGATGACGAATGCGCAAACGATCGGAACTGCTTACGGATGGATAGTTATTTATTTTTTCATTGCTGTCGGAACTTTGTACATCGTTGTAGATTATTTTCGTAGAATCGCCCAGTTCAAAGAGTTTTGTTTCGCTGTTATATTCTTTTGCCAACGAAATAATTTCAGCATCCAGCCCCGGTGTTTCCACACTAAAACAAGCCGTGAGCAAGGCCGATAATGAATTGATTTTATCCAGGCTTTCCACCTCTTTTTTAGGTGCCGGAGCCATGCAAATCAGTTCATTTTTAGCCCTGGTAAATGCCACATAAGCCACGTTCAAACTGTCAATAAACAAGTGCATTTGTTCGTCGAAATAACTCTCTGCAAAAATAGATTGACCGAGTTTTGAACCGTACTCAATAGGCAACAGCGGCAATTCATTAAACGGAGCCACAGCAGGTTCGCACCACAGGATATTGCGCATGCGGCTATCCAAATCCCAGTCGCAAAAGGGCATTATTACCACCCGGAAATCTAACCCTTTCGACTTATGTACAGTCATAATACGCATTGCGCTTTGATTGTCGGGCGTAGAAATACATTGCTTGCCCCCACTCTTTTTCCACCAACTAAGGAAACTGTTCAGGTCGGCAGTTTTACCTGTTGTGTACCGGAAAACTACATCCTGAAACGCCTGGACGAACACCGCTTCGTTGTGCCAGTTACCAATGCCAAACAGCGAAATAATCTGCTCCACCATGTCATACAGCGAGCTGTGTTGTGCTTGTTGCAACGCTGCATTTTCTGCTTTTGTAAACAACGAAGAAAACACATTCTCATCCGATTCATTCGTCGTAAAGCAAGCATTCAAAGCCTCGTTCTCCGATTTATTTTGCCGCCCACGTGCGTATTCGTAGTTCACAATAGTTTGCTGAATGCTATCCGCCGGATTGACAAAAAGTTGCAAAACACCCAGCACAAAACGCACCGAAGCCGCAGCACCAATCAGCAAACCTTCGTTGCCCATAATGTCGTAACAAAATTCCGGTTTGGCTTCCGCCGTAGTTTTATAGTTCAGCAGCTTATGAATCACGTCCTGCTCTTCGCGATTGGTACGCACCAAGATGCAAATATCAGCTGGACGATAACCACGGGCTTGCAAATCTTCCAACATGGCCGGCAATCGTTCCAAACTTTCGGCTTTCCAACCGTCTTCATTTTCGTCGCGTTCAATAAAACTTACCTGTACACGGCCTGTTCCGGCTTTGTGCGAAGTTTGTTGATGAATGTTAGCATACGCGTGTTCAATTTTATGCGTCAACGCTTCCAATGCCGGATAAACAGGCAACACAGCTTGCAGGTTTTCATTCAGCTTGCTTTGCAACAATTGCGCAGCACGGCGGAAAAACGAATTATTGAAATCAATGATATTTTTATCGCTTCGCCAGTTAGTTTCGAGGTTTTCCTCATGTATTTGTTCGGGGCGGAAGTCGGTCAATATTTGCTCATCGAGCAGTTTCCAGTCGGAGTTACGCCAGCGATAGATGCTCTGCTTTACATCGCCCACCACGAGGTTGAATTTGCCGGCCGACAGACTATTGTCCAGCAAAGGCTGAAAGTTTTTCCATTGCAAGGTGGAGGTATCCTGAAACTCATCAATCATATAATTATCGATATGAATACCCGTTTTTTCGTACACAAAAGGCGTATCGCTGTTGTCGATAATTTTGTTGAGCAACATGTTGGAATCCGAAATCAACATGGTATTCTGTTCGTCGGTCAGTTTCTTTATTTGCACCGCCAGGTCCGACAAAATACCAAGTGTATTGATATGCTTCAACACCATCACCGCCGAATTGTAAGTTACAATGTCTACACTCAGAAACTCCACTATTTGTTGGAAGCATTTTCCAAGTCCATTATTGTAAGCCGATTCTATGGCCGATTTCACATCCTGCGGTTTGGATTTGGTGTAACAATTGCTTACATCGTCGGCAAAACCGATAAAGCGATTGCTTATTTCAAGCTTGCCTTTCACCAGTTTTTCCAACACGTTGGTAGTTTTGTAAGCAAAATCGTCGTGGCTCAGTCCGTTGCGCGCCATAATGTTCAATCCTTCGGTGGCCGTTTGTTTCACTTTGCCTTCGAACGAAGTCTTTATTTCGCGCAAGCTCTTGCGGTAATTGGTCAGGAACTCACGCTCGTGCAATTTCTTATTGGTATCCTCCGCTTTGTGCTGGTAGCTTTCTTTGAAAATTTCCTGCCCTAAATCCAGGATATTGCCCCGCATGTTCCAGTTTTCCGATTGCTCAATGCGCTCCTCGGCATAACTGGTGAGCCATTGCAACAGTTGTTTGTTTTCGTCTTTGGATAGGTCGAGAAACAAATTATCTACCGACTGTTCCAACGTGGACGAATTATCCAGTTCCAGGTTATAACCGCCATGCACCCCAATATCGCGGGCAAAAGACCGGATAACCTGTTGGAAAAAGCGGTCGATAGTGCTAATAGAAAACGACGAATAATCGTGGAGAATGGTGGTGAGAATATGTTTAGCCCGGCTGTTCACAGCCTCTTCGTCCAGGCGGAATTTCTCCATCAGGCCCGCGCGGTAATCTGACTTTTCGCCTTGCGACAGCGCGTGAAGCTCTTTCAGGATACGCGTTTTCATCTCGTCGGTGGCTTTGTTGGTAAACGTCACGGCCAGAATCCGACGATGTGCCCGCTCCCGCTTGGGGTCGAACAGCAAGTGAATATAGTCTTGCGTAAGCCGATATGTTTTGCCCGAACCGGCAGAGGCACGATAGATGTTGAGCATGGCGATTAATTCATAATTTATAATGCATAATTCATAATGGAAAACTTTCTATATCAGAAACCCAACCGTATTCATTCCTTCGGAACATGTTTATTCTTCCCCACCACCAGTTTATGCGTCATTTTACGGTATTCATTTGTCTGAAAAGTTTAAACAGTTCGGGGTTTGGCGTGTAGCGATGCAAAACTGCATATGACTGTCGCCATTGGCGAAACCTTCGCGCAAGCCGTTTTAGTCATTTCGCGAACGGCGAAACCTTCTCGCAAGCTGTTTTGGTCATTCCGCGAATGGCGAAACCTTCTCGCAATCTGTTTTAGACGTTTCGCGAATGGCGAAACCTTCGCGCAAGCTATTTTGGACGTTTCGCCAATGGCGACAACATTTTTGCTCATCGCGAAAACTAACTTTTCGCAACCACAAAGCAAAAATAATTAAAAACAATGATTAATTAAGCAGAGAAGAACTGAAATGGGTCAGTTTTATCGGAGAGTGCATTTATCTTGTTAATTTACATCGGCTTTATTTACGATTCGATATTCAAACCAACCAAAACCGAACTCCTAAAAAAAACCACCATCTAATAGAACTAGATGGTGGTTTAGATGTAAAATTTCCAAAAGATTATTTAGTTGGAGGAACTGGAACTACAGGATCATCTCCCTTAGATAAAGAAACTTTAGTTGGTGGAACTGGAACTACAGGATCATCTCCCTTAGGGTCTATATTCGAACTAACGCATATCCCTGCTTTATCAGACAGGCATAATCCTTTGCTACTTTGAGCAAAAATAGCGCTACTAAACAATAGTGTAGCAGCAACTAAAAAAATTGTTTTTTTCATTTTACATTTATTTGTTATTAATACTATTGGACCATTTTTTACAAGACATAAAAAATAAATCACCCCGCAAAATTAAACAATTTTAATAATAAATACGGCAACCCGTGATATTTTTTTTCAACAAATAGCTAGAAAACATTTCAATCACTAGGCATTTATATAAAAAAACCACCATCTAATAAAACTAGATTGTGGTTTAAGCTACATTTTTGGAATTTCCCCTTTAACCGAGGTAAAAGCAATCGGGAATACGAATACTTTTACCAAGGCGTTCAGGTTCTTTTGTAAAACAGATTAACATGTTAGGTTTGTAATGTTCACTACACTATATTAAAGCAAAACTAATAAAAACGTCATTTCGCTGGAGGATCTATCACAACAGGGTCATCCCCCTTAGGATCTGCTTCAGATAAATTCACTTTTTCATTTAAATACTTAGAGCAAGCATATGCTCCGGTTCCAATAATAAAATCTACTGTATCCATATTTATTTTGTTTTTAATTACGCTGCAAA
>DATFAW010000460.1:0-4491 GCA_035254165.1 Paludibacter sp. | reverse complement strand
GAAATGCACTCCAATCGCTTGGAATGCATCTTTTACTAATCAAACTTCTAACTTTACTTTATTGCAGCAAATGCCTGTTCAAGATCCGCTTTAATGTCGATTATATTTTCAATTCCTACCGAAATACGAAGTAATCCGGGGAACACTCCTGCCGAAATTTTATCTTCGGGCGAAAGTTGTTCGTGTGTGGTGGCTGCGGGGTGAATAATCAACGATTTAGCATCACCCACGTTGGCCAGGTGGCTAATCAATTTCAAGTTGTTGATCAGGCTGTCCGCTTTTTCTGCATCACCTTTCAATTTGAATGAAAGTACTCCTCCAAAACCACGTTTCAAGTATTTATTAGCTAATGCGTGATACGGACTGCTTTTTAATCCCGGATAGTTTACATATTCCACTTGCGGATGTTTCTCCAGCCATGTAGCCAATTCCAAAGCATTCTGAACGTGACGTTCAACGCGCAAAGAAAGTGTTTCCAAGCCTTGTAAAAGCAAGAATGAGTTGAATGGACTGATCGTATTTCCCCAGTCGCGAAGTCCTTCTACCCGGGCACGGATGTTGAAAGCAATGTTTCCAAAAGGACCATCGAAACCGAATACATCCCAGAAAACCAGTCCATGATAACTATCCGAAGGTTCGGTGAATGCAGGGAACTTGCCGTTGCCCCAGTTGAACTTGCCACTGTCAACGATGACGCCTCCGAGCGAAGTTCCGTGTCCGCCAATCCATTTGGTGGCCGATTCTACTACGATGCTTGCACCATGTTCCAATGGGCGGAAAATAGCTCCACCGGCACCAAACGTATTGTCTACAATTAATGGAATACCGTGCTTATCGGCAACAGCAGCTATAGCCTCAAAATCAGGGATATTCAAATCGGGATTACCAATAGTTTCCAGGTAAAGAGCTTTGGTCTTGTCGTCAATCAGCTTTTCGAACTCTTTGGGTTCGTCGTTTGGAGTAAAACGAACATCTACTCCCAGGCGTTTAAATTGATTTTTGAACTGATTGTAAGTTCCACCGTAGAGGTGTGAGGTAGATACAAAATTATCGCCTGCTTCCACAATGTTGTTGAGGGCAATAAATTGAGCCGATTGACCCGAAGAAGTTGCCAGTGCCGATACTCCGCCTTCGAGTGCAGCAATACGTTTTTCGAAAACGTCAGTAGTCGGGTTTTGTAAACGGGTGTAGATATTACCAAATTTGCGTAATGCGAAGAGATCCGCGCCATCGGCCGCATCGTCGAATACATATGAACTTGTTTGGTAAATTGGAACTGCACGCGATTTTGTTGTTCCGTCTACTTCCTGTCCTGCGTGTACCTGTAATGTTTCAAATTTTAATTTTGATGACATGATAAGAAGCCCCCTAAATCCCCCTTGGGGGACTTTAAGCTACTACGGAGGCAATAGTCTATTTGTTTTTTTTATTTATTAATATTTGGTTTTTAAGTCCCCCAAGGGGGATTTAGGGGGCTACAATGGATATTCTTCAAATGCATAAAGCACCGTTGAAAGGTAACGTTCGCCGGTATCAGGTAAAATTGCGACGATAGTCTTGCCTTTGTTTTCGGGGCGTTTGGCTAATTCGGTTGCAGCAAAAACAGATGCCCCCGATGAGATTCCAACTAATAAACCTTCCATTCTGGCCAGTTCACGACTGGTTCTGATAGCATCATCGCTTTTTACTGTAATTACTTCATCCACCACCCTACGGTTGAAAGTGCCCGGAATAAAACCGGGTCCGAGTCCTTGGATTTTGTGTGCCCCGGGATCTCCACCTGATATAACGGGTGATTCGGCAGGTTCTACAGCTACTATTTTTACATTTGGATTATGCTTCTTCAATACCCCGCCAACGCCGCTAACAGTGCCTCCAGTTCCAACACCTGCCACGAAAATATCAATTTTCGCATCCGTGTCATGCCAGATTTCTTCGCCAGTAGTACGCTTATGCGCCTCCGGATTGGCAGGGTTTTCAAATTGCTGCGGAAAAAATGAATTTGGAGTCTCATTGGCTATTTCCTGTGCTTTGGCTATAGCACCTTTCATTCCAAGCGAACCTTGGGTAAGAACCAATTCAGCACCAAGAGCCGTTAATAAATTTCGTCTTTCAATACTAAAAGTTTCAGGAAGTGCAATGATTAAACGGTATCCTTTTGCTGCGGCTACTAAAGCTAAACCAACCCCGGTATTTCCGCTTGTGGGTTCAACAATTACCGAACCTTGCTTCAAAATTCCTTTTTTCTCTGCATCTTCAATCATCGATAAAGCAATGCGATCTTTTACGCTGCCTGCCGGGTTGAAGTATTCCAGCTTTCCAATTACAGTTGCTTCTAATCTTTTATGGATACTGTAATTTGTAAGTTCCAATAATGGAGTGTTACCTATTAATTCGGTTAAACTTTTTGATATTTTAGCCATGACAATAATCTTACATTCTAAATATTCAGGAATAGTGCTTGAAATGTTTTTTAGGAGTAAGACGCAAGTAACTTGTTTGTAAATTTCGGTCTTGCTCTTAGTTATTCTTATTCCGTCTTCTTTGATTTCTTATTCTTGTAAGAGCAAGGTACTTGTCTCTTATTCCTTACCTCTGATTTAAAGCGGATATTCTTCAAATGCATAAAGCAGGGTTGAAAGATAGCGTTCGCCTGTGTCGGGAAGTAATGCCACAATTACTTTTCCTTTGTTTTCGGGGCGTTGAGCCAGGATTGTAGCAGCATAAGTAGCAGCTCCCGACGAAATTCCAACTAATAATCCTTCTTGTTGTGCCAGTTGGCGTGAAGTAAGGATGGCATTGTCATTGCTTACCTGAATGATTTCATCTACTACATTTGCATCATAGTTTTTTGGAATAAATCCGGCGCCAATGCCTTGTATTTTGTGAGGACCAGGATTTCCACCAGAAAGTACAGGAGAATCGGTAGGCTCAACAGCTACGATTTTGACATTTGGATTTTTTTCTTTCAGGTATGCTCCAACTCCACTTACGGTTCCACCGGTTCCAACTCCGGCAACGAAGATGTCAACTTTACCATCGGTATCGTTCCATACTTCTACACCTGTGGTGCGTTTGTGAACTTCCGGGTTCGAAGGGTTTTCAAATTGTTGGGGAATAAATGAAGCAGGATTTTCTGCGTGTAACTCCAATGCGCGGGCAATAGCACCTTTCATACCGGTCGCTCCGGGAGTCAATACTAAATTAGCTCCGAAAGCTTTTAGCAAGTTGCGACGTTCCACGCTCATGGTTTCTGGCATAGTCAGTGTGAGTTTATATCCTTTTATGGCAGCTACCAAAGCCAGACCAATTCCGGTATTTCCACTGGTTGGCTCAATGATTTCAGCTCCGGGTTTCAAAATCCCTGCTTTTTCAGCATCCTCAATCATCGATAAGGCAATACGCTCTTTTACGCAACCTGCAGGGTTGAATGATTCTAGTTTTGCAATGACTGTAGCCTGAAGGCCTTTTTTTGCACTGTAATTTGAAAGGTGAACGAGAGGAGTATTTCCAATCAATTCGGTTAGATCTTTTGCAATTTTTGCCATGACAATTATGTTTAATGGGTTTGTTTGTTTTTATGTTACAAAAATAGTGGGTAAAATGTTCGTCCACAATAGCAATGATGGGGTATTTTGCATACCCTGTTTATGGTAGATTTTACTTTGAACGCATATCCTGTACTTTACATTATGTTTAATATTAGTGTTTTTGCTGTTCTTAGAACTCGATATACTCTTTTGGTTTGAGATTATTTTCCATTGTCCAGAAATTAGCTTGACCATGTGCAATCCGAAACAGAACCAACCCCGGACTATCTACCGTTATTCCAAAACCTTTCAGGAATGGACGGTCATTCAATGCTTTTTCTTTAAGTGTGCGGTCGTGGAGAAATTCCACCGAGCCCGAAATACGCAGCATGGTGCCTATCATTCCCTCGTGATGATAAAAGCAAACTTCTGTTTTGGGGTTTATTTCCAGTTGATGTGGAAATTCTTTTGTTGAACCGGTTTGAAAATAAAAACCTGTCTCGTCGGCAAACCAAAAACCCAGCGCGCGAACACGTGGTTGGTCATTCTCTACAGTTGCCAGATAGCAAATTGGGTTCTCATTGGTAAATTTGATGCAATCTTGAATAGTCATAATTGTTTGTAAGTTAGGAATCATTTTATTGTATAGTTGCAAAGGCCGAATTGTTCGAACTTTATTTTATGTTCAGAAAGTAATTGGCTGATAATTTTTTGAGTAATATCTTCTTTAAATCCAAGTATTTCTCCGAGTTCTATTTCGTCGGTTTCACCACGATTTATTTTCAATGCTTGCAGATATATTTCTTTGTCTTTCATGTCATTATATGATGTCTCACAATATTTGAAACAGTAATTTCAAATATGTGTAGTTTGATAATAGGGAAAATAAATAATTGTTTGATCGGGAATGATCAAGGGAAATTCCCCGTTGTTGAGGAATGTTGGGATTGTATGTTACCTG
>DATFAW010000459.1:0-2726 GCA_035254165.1 Paludibacter sp. | reverse complement strand
CATTGGTCTGAGTTTTTACACATCCAATAAACAGTTGAGTAGTCGCGTTCACAGTTACAGTGTTGTCCAATAACAATACTAAATTAATAATTGTTCACTTACTATTCATCGTTGGATAAGGCATAAGTACTTTTATCTTTGTTCCCTTGCCCTGCCGGTTTGATATTGACAATTCTCCATCGAGCAAAAACACACGTTCTTTCATCCCAATCAGACCAAAAGAGTCGTGTTTGCTTTTATAATTCTCATCAATCCCAATCCCATTGTCGCTTATTTCGAGAATTAATCTATCATCTTCCTTGAAAAATAAGATTTTAACAGAAGTCGCTTTTGCATGCTTAGCAACATTGGTTAACGATTCCTGAAGAATTCGAAATAATGCAACCGATTGTTTCGTATTTAATTCAAGATTTGTAACAGAACTTTCGAAATAACAATTAATTTGATGCCTTTCTTGAAATTTATTAACTTGTAATTTCACGGCTTCAATAAAACCAAGCAAATATAATACTTCTGGTCTTAAATCTGTCATAATTTTCTTAGTTGTTTTAATTGTATTGTCAACTAAGCCAAACAGATTGTCAAAAATAGTCAAAATATTTTCAGCTTCTGTAGTTTTTACTACTTTTAGTACCTTTTGCTTCATTATTCCCAAGTCAATTTTAATTGCAATTAAAATCTGCCCAAGTTCATCATGAATTTCGCGTGCCAAAAGTATCTTTTCTTCTTCGCGAACAGTTTGAAGATGCGAAGCAAACTTTTTTAATTGTTCTTGTGAGCTTTTCAAAGCATTTTCGGCAAGTTTACTACTTGTGGTATCACGAATAATGAAAATCATCTTCGTCGGCTGCCCGGTCTGATCCCAAATTATATCTCCATTAACCTCTGCAAAAAATATTCCACCATCGGCTTTTTGAATTCTATAACCGATTGTTCCCATGTATCCATCAAACATAAGGCTGGCATTTTTAACAGCCCGTTCTCGATCAAGCGGCGAAATAAAGTTGAACATGTTCATCCCAATCATTTTATCATCCGTATCACAGCCATACAGAAGCATTGCTGCAGGCGAAACCATGCTGATTTTACCATCCATCTCAACAATAACTATTGCATCGGGCGAAGCGTTAAGAACGGAACGATATAATTCCTCACTTTGCTTGAGGGCAATAGCGGCTTTTTTACGCTCGGTAATATCTTGAACAATTCCTATTAGTTCAACTGGCTCATTGTTAATATCATATTTCATTTCACCAATTGCATGTACCCAACGTTCTGTTTTGTCGCTCTGCCTTATAATCTTAAACTTTTTATCAAATTTATTTAGATTTTGAACTACCTCTACTTTATAATGTATAAACAACTTTTTTCGCCAATCGGGATGGGCAATATTCAATAGTGCATCAAGCGATTTTGGAAAATCATGATCGATGCCGAAGATGTTATCAAGAATTTCAGAAGTTGTCCAAGTACCGGAAACGACGTCAATGCTGTAATTTCCAATCATGGCAATTGTTTGCGTTTCTTTCAAAAAAGCTTCACTTAGTTTCAACTTTTCTTCAGCGTTTTTACGAAACGATATATCTGCAACAAAACAAAGATATAGGCATTCAGACAATTTAACTATATCAACTTTAATGTGGCCTTTCGATTTATCCTTTCTGATTAGTTCAAATTCCCCTTTAGCAAATCCATCATCTACAGCGGATTTAAAATTATCTTCATAGAATTCAAACGATTCCGATGAAATTAAATCAGCCTGACTCATTGTGATTAACTCTTCTTTGCTATAACCTGTGATTGTTGAAGCTGCCGAATTCACTTCTATGTATCTACCTGATTCATTGGCAACAAAAACTCCATGAGGTGCAAATTCAATATAATCATGAAATTTATTTTCACTCTCACGCAAAGCTTCCTCTGTCATTTTGCGAATCGTAATATCTCTTAACGATCCATTGATATGACTCGGATTTCCTTCAGAATCATATATCAATCTCGAGTTGACAGATACATTTTTAACTACCCCTGTTTTAGTAACTAAGTCAATCTCATAATCTTTTATTTCGCCATTTCTCATTAACTCAGCCAACATGTAGCCTCTGCTCTTAAAGCTAGCATAAAAACTCACAGCTGCCTTCCCAATAACATCCTGAGGATTGTAATCAGCATGAAGCATTATAGAAGGACTTATTTCTATAATAACCCCAGACATATCAATTTGATAAAAAACATCCTGCACATTTTCAAACATGCTACGATACTTCTGCTCACTCGCTTTTAACTCCTCCGAAGCAAGTCTTCTATCAGTAATATCTTGAATTATGCCAATCATTTTGATTGGTTGATTTAGCTCATCAAAAACCAACTCTCCTAATCCATGCACCCATCTTTCTTTGCCATCGTTTATACGGATGATTCTGTATTCTTTATCAAATCGAATTTTCCTGGCAATAACTTCGTTTGCAAAATAGTCGGCCATAGATTCTTGTAAGTCAGGATGAATTATTCTTAGCCAACTTGCAAGCGTTTTATCATAATGGTTATCAATTCCAAATAAAGAATCCATGACTTCGGAACTTTCCCATTTGTCATTAACAATATCAAGTGTATAAGTTCCAAGTTGCGCAATGATCTGACTCTCTTTTAAATATTGCTCACTTTTTCTCAGAGCTTCTTCTGTCTTTTTACGTTCTGTAATATCAATAATTATACCCTCCAATACA
>DATFAW010000458.1:0-11279 GCA_035254165.1 Paludibacter sp. | reverse complement strand
TTAAAAGAGTTAACGCATTTGGAGTTAATAAATACAACTGGTGGTGTGTCAATTTGGAGATATGTTGGAATGTATGTCAGATTAAGAGTAGATGGTCTGTCTAACGTAGATGCAATGATTGGTGCTAGTGCTGCGGCTTATTCGGAAAATTAAATTTCAATTACAGCCTAAATTATAATTATCTAATCCTAATTGTTTTCAATTCGGGTTAGATAATTTTGTATAGCAAGTTGATTAAATACAATATGAAATACTTGTTTCAAACAAGCTTATTATGAAAAAAAAACATACATGATGTCATATTGTTGCTATTAGGAATACTTAATATTTTTTTCGATGCAATTTACGATTGGGAAGCTGCTAAGACATCTTTTATTAAAGGGTTTAATAATGTTTCTTTAAACTCTAATTTTTTAAAATTTTATTTAACATGCTTGAACTTTTCCCTCCCGAAATTATTGAAAATACCGTAGAATGCTATCATGCGCGGATAAGTACGCGTAGTAAGGCTATCTATGGATTAATCCTGCTGATGATTCTGTTAGTCATTGTTTCGCTACCATTGGTGCAAGTGGACATTACTTCGCAGAGCCGTGGTGTTATTCGTTCGCCTTACGAGAATACTACTATTCAGTCGGCATTGTATGGCGAAGTAGTTTCATATCGCATGTTAGAGAATAAAACAGTACAAAAAGGCGATACGCTGATTATTCTGAATTCCGACAAACTAAATGAACAAATCTCGTTAGCAAATAGAAAGATACATGAGAATGACTTATTTGTTTCCGATATAGCCTGTTTGTTGACAGCCAAATACAATCAGCTATTAACCCCTAAGTACCGTGGTGAGTATTATCGGTATCAAGTGAAACTTAACGAGCAACGGATTTCGGTTAGTTACCTTCGGAAAGAACTGGCAACACAAAAAACATTAGCTGACCAAAAGGTAATATCCAACTTTGATTATTTGCAGTCCAAAAACAATTACGACAAAGCCAATGAGCAATTAAAAGCCCTGGAGCAAGATTATCAAACCAATTGGGTAGCCGAGCAAACCACCTTGAACCAACAGAACAATGAACTGGTATCGAATATCAAACAGATTGAGAAGGAGAAGCAACAGTATATAATTCTTGCCCCCATGTCAGGTTCATTAGTTCAGGTAGCCGGGTTTCAGAAAGGTAATTTTATTTCGCCCGGGCAAAACTTAGCCTATATTTCTACAAACAATGTATTGTTAGCCGAATGTTACATATCGCCTTCCGATATTGGTTATATACGGCAAAATCAACCGGTAACGTTTCAGTTCGATGCATTCAATTATCACGATTGGGGCATGATGCAAGGAAAAGTGTCACAAATGTTGAATGATGTGGTGCTTATCGATCAAGAACCTATGTTCAGGGTAAGATGTGCATTAGATAAAAACTCCCTGCAATTGAAAAATGGTTATCGGGGCAATATTCAAAAAGGATTGACTTTTACTGCACGATTTAAATTGAATCGTCGCAGCCTGTGGCAATTGCTTTTCGATAAAGTAGATAATTGGTTAAATCCTAAAATAATACTACACTAATAATAGTACGCAGAATTAGCTTACGCTGATCGTTGGTTCGCAAATGCCACAAAATTTTGCAATTATGAAATACAGAATACGGCGATAAAAGTTTTTTTCTATAAAACGAAATAGAGTGAAAAGTATTGATTGGCCAAGTAAGATAAGTTCGTATTTGTGTTAATTTGCGATTTTTCCGTATTTTGCGTTCAAAATTCTTCAAATGAATATAAAAGTAAAACAAAGAGATATTACCGATTGTGGTGCAGCATGCCTGGCCTCGGTAGCATCGCACTTTAAGTTGGAAATGCCTGTTGCACGCATTCGCCAGATTGCAGGAACTGATACTAAAGGTACAAATGTACTGGGAATGGTAAAAGCTGCCGAACAGCTTGGATTCTCAGCCAAAGGGGTGAAAGGAAATCAGGACTCATTGAGTAAAATACCCTTACCAACTATTGCCCATGTAATTGTGGAACGTGATAAAATGCAGTTGCATCATTTTGTGGTGATATATAAGGTTAATGATAAACAACTGACTTATATGGATCCGGGCGATGGTGAAATGCACACTCTTGCCATCGAGGAGTTTATGAAACAATGGACAGGAGTATTGATATTGCTGATTCCAAACGATGATTTTGTTGAGAAGAATGAGAAGGTGTCTAACTTTAAACGTTTTATGTTCTTACTGGCTCCGCACAAAAGCATTCTTGTCCAAAGTTTAACCGGTGCCATCCTTTATACCGTATTAGGTTTATCCACTTCCATTTACATCCAGAAGATAACCGATAGTGTATTGCCTACGGGTAATACCAATCTGTTGAACCTGTTAAGTGTTGGGATGCTTATCATCATTGTATTTCAAATTTTGTTAGGTATAAACCAAACCTTGTTTATGATTAAAACAGGGCAGAAAATTGATACCCGCCTTATTTTAGGTTATTACAAGCATTTACTAAAACTTCCACAACGTTTTTTTGATACTATGCGTGTGGGTGAAATCATTTCACGCATAAACGATGCCGTAAAAATCCGTACATTTATAAACGATGTTTCCATTTCGTTGACTGTAAATGTATTTATCGTTTTGTTTTCGTTCGCTTTAATGTTCATTTATAGTTGGAAACTGGCATTAATAATGCTGATAGTGATTCCACTATACACAGTCGTTTACATTATTACCAACAAACTGAATAAAAAGCAAGAGCGCAAGTTGATGGAGCACTCTGCTGACCTTGAAAGTCAGCTGGTAGAATCATTAAACTCTGTTCGGACTATCAAGCAGTTTGGCATCGAGGATTTCAGCAATATGAAAACCGAGGTTCGGTTTATCGGTTTGTTGAAAACGGTTTTCAAGTCGGGCAAAAATTCAATGTTCTCCACTTATTCGTCTGAAGCAATCAGTAAAGTGTTTACCATAATACTTCTTTGGGTTGGTTCGTACTTTGTGATTAGTAATGAGATTACTCCGGGTGAATTGTTGTCTTTTTATGCCATTGTTGGTTATTTTATGGGACCGATATCCAGTTTAATCGGAGCAAATAAGTCTATACAAAATGCGCTGATTGCAGCTGATCGCTTATTTGAAATTATGGATTTGGAACGGGAATCAACTGAAAATAAAGTAGAATTAAAACGTGAAAGTATTGGTGATATCAAATTTGAAAACATTAGATTCGCATACGGCACACGTAAAGAAGTTTTCAATGATTTTACATTTGTTATCCCAAAAGGCAAGTTAACGGCGGTAATCGGTGAAAGTGGTTCAGGAAAAACTACCTTGGCTTCGTTACTTCAAAAACTGTATCCGCTAAACTCAGGCAAGATAACTATAAACAATTTGGATATTAATCATTTCACTTACGAAAGTTTGAGAACTATGGTTAGTACAGTGCCACAACAGTTGAGTTTGTTTTCGGGCAATATTGTGGATAATATTGCTGTCGGTGATTTGCAACCTGATATGGAACGTATCGTTTCTATTGTTCAACAGCTAGGTTTAGTTCCATTTATAGAGAAACTCCCCAATGGATTTAATACTCAAATAGGGGAAAATGGAACTTCGCTTTCAGGTGGCGAAAAACAACGACTAGCCATAGCGCGTGCATTATATAAAAATCCGGAGATATTGGTGTTTGATGAAGCAACATCATCGTTGGACTCAGAATCGGAACAGCATGTAAAAGCTGTTATTCAGGATTTAAAACAGCAAGGTAAAACAATTCTAATTATTGCTCATCGCTTAAGCACGGTAATTGATGCTGATAAAATAGCCATATTAGAAAATGGAGTTTTAATTGAAGAAGGAACGCATGTTTCATTATTCAATGACGGAACACAATACTATGAAATGTGGAGAAAGCAATTACCAACCCCACTATTGAGCGTAAATTAGTAGTCTCGTTATGCCAAAGCAAGAACGAAGTATGTAAACGTCCATATTCATCTCAAATTGTTGAATGTTGAAAGCCAAAGATATTCTTTTTGTCTTAAATAGGTTAAACATGTTGTCCGTTGTTTAATGCTGCAAACAATTGCGAATAGAGCAAGAATAAACGTACCGACGGAAAATGGTTTCAAATCATTCCGTCGGTACGTTCTTTTATTCTAAGCAAGCGTTACAAGCTCACCTCATCAGCAATGAACTATCTCCATAACTTAGGAAGCGGAAATCGTTTGACATGGCGTAGTCGTATATTTCTGTCCAATGTCCATCAACAAAAGCCGAAACGAGTAGGAGCAAGGTGCTTTTAGGTTGGTGGAAGTTGGTGATGATACCATTTACCACATGAAACTGGTAGCCGGGCTTAATCATGATTTGCGTGTCGGCATGAAGTGTTGCCAGCTTGTTTGCATCCAGATAATCCAGTATGTTTTGCAGTGCATCGAACGTAGATATTTCAGTCTTTGTTTGATATGGAGCCCATTGGTCAACATGTAAAGTTTTCACATTACTCCCCTCTCCTTGGGTTGACACAGTTCCCCTCTCTCTTGGGTGAGGGGTGAGGGGTGAGGTGCGGTTGAGGTTATATCCGATATAATACAAACTCTCCAACGTTCTGACCGACGTAGTCCCCACGGCGATGATATGTCCAAGCTTTTGTTGCAAATGCTCGATGGTGCTGCGGTGTACCGAAATAACTTCGGTATGCATGTGATGATCCGCAATGTCGCGCGTTTTGACCGGCTGAAATGTTCCGGCTCCCACGTGCAGGGTCAGTTCTTCTGTTTCAATATTCCTGGTTTGCAGGCTTTTGAATACTTCGGGTGTAAAGTGAAGTCCGGCTGTAGGTGCGGCTACCGAGCCTTTTATCTTGGAATATACGGTTTGATAAGTGGTGAGGTCACTTTCTTCTGTGTCCCGGTGCAGATAAGGAGGAATAGGCAGTTCGCCTGCTTTTTCCAATATGTCGGCAAAATGAATATCGGCATTATCCCACGAGAAATGAACACTGTGCGTGTTGCCTTCGGTAAGGAGTAAGTCGGCTTTGAAGGTACAGGCTTTTCCGTCTATCTCCATGACTTTAGTTAGCTGCCCCTCTTTCCATTTTTTGAGATTTCCCACCATGCATTTCCAGATACATTCGGTTGTTGCACCCAGTGATTGCGCATAGTCGGCAGGAGTAAGAGGTTCGAGGCAAAATACTTCGATGCGTGCACCCGTATCTTTGAAGAAAATCAAACGGGCCTGGATAACACGCGTGTTGTTGTAGACCAATAAGCTGTTTTCGGGTAAGAAACCGGCAATGTTGGAAAAAGTACTTTCGGTAATCGTTGTGTTTTTATATACCAGTAATTTAGATGCGTCGCGTCGTGGCAATGGAAATTTGGCAATGCGTTCATCGAGCAGCGGATAATCGTATTCGTCGATGTATATAGGTTGATTTTCTTTCAGTTCGTTCACGGAGTTGTGTTTGTATTTTGAAGCGCAAAAATACGAAAATACGTTGTAAAATCACGTTGTTTTACAATGGAATAGTTTAAAACAAGCCGTTTGCCGGGTCTTTATAAAATCTTTATGCACCATCGGAAAATCTTTATGCCGGCTTTATAAGAATTGAATGATCTTTGTATGCGGTTCTGTCTGCTTTGTTTTATGTAGTAAAAAGATGAAAGTTTGGTCGAGGTAAAGCTCCTTGAGATTGATATTTTTTTAGATTTAAATCCAAGGTAATAATTATGACCATAAATGTTTCAAAAGAAAGTTGTAATCAATAAATATCTTTAATTTTGTACGATGAAGAATTCAATTGAAGAGCTCATTTCCAGTTTGGAAATGGAAAGAGCTCAATGCTTCAGTTTAATGGATAATTTGTCAACCGGGAATGATAAATCGCAGGAGTTTATACTCGTGGGAAAAATACTGGCCTACAACTTTTGTATCGAAGAGTTGCTGAGCCTGGTTAAGCCTGTTTTAAAAAGTACGGAATTAAAGAAATAGAATATGAAATTGCAATACTTCAAACAAAGTTTACTCAAACAGTTTATTATTAGTAATCTGTCGGTGATATTTGTAGCATTGGTTTGTTATGTCAGTCTCGATTTTATAGGCTACCGCAGTGTTGCTTTATTGCTGCTGGCTACAGTTTCTATTCTGGCTATTTTTTTCTCGCTTTATCCGGTGCTGATGGCAGCCACCATGAGTGCGCTAATATGGGATTACTTTTTTATACCTCCGCATTTTACTTTTTATGTTCGCAGTTCCGAAGATATTCTGCTGCTTCTGATGTACTTTGTAATTGCTTTGATTAACGGAGTATTTACATTGCGGGTCAGGCAATTTGAAAAGCTTGAAAGACAGAAAGAAGAGCGGCACAATACGATTAAATTATATAAAACCCTTTTCGATTCGCTGTCGCACGAACTGCGGACACCTATTGCCACCATTGTGGGTGCGTCGGATAACCTGATGCAAAAAGAGTCAAACATTTCGGATGCGGATAAATTGGAATTAGTTGGCCAGATTTCCACTTCCGCTTTCCGGTTAAACAGGTTGATCGATAATTTATTGAATATGCAACGGCTTGAATCGGGTATGTTGAAGATAAAGCCCGACTGGTGCGAAATAAACGAATTGATAAACAGCCCGCTAAACTGGTTGGAAAAGGAATTGGTTACCCACAAGGTACGGATTGACATTCAGGAGGATTTCCCGATTGTAAAGTTGGATGCCGGACTCATTGAACAGGCATTGTTTAATATATTGCACAATGAGACTTTGTACACACCGGCTGATTCAACGATTTCGATTCAGGCAAATTACAAAAACAGCAGCACAACTATTGTTATATCCGATAATGGAAAAGGTTTCACGGACGAAGATCTGACAATGTTGTTTACTAAGTTTTATCGTTCGGGTACGAAAGTTGCCGGGGGAACAGGACTTGGCTTGTCGATAGTAAAAGGTTTTGTGGAAGCTCATGGTGGCACTGTGAAGGTGGAAAACAATATTCCGCATGGAGCAAAATTCTGCATCGAGATACCTACCGAAACGCTGAAAATGGATGATTATCTGAATTTCTCGAATGCAAAACCCAAAACTGGCGACAAATGAACTGATAAAAAATCACGGTATATAAAACCACTCACACTTATGGATGCAAAACAAACTATTCTGATTATTGACGATGAAATACAGATACGCAGGTTACTTGAAATAACATTAACGGCAAACGATTATAAAACGATTGAAGCTGATAATGGAAAAGATGGATGTACGTTGGCGGCATCGTTTAACCCGGCACTTATCATTCTTGACCTTGGATTGCCCGATCAGGATGGACTTGATGTATTGAAGAAATTGCGTGAGTGGTTTACCAATCCGGTTATTATCTTATCGGCAAAAAACTCGGAAGAAGATATAATTAAAGCGCTTGATCGTGGAGCGAATGATTATCTGACAAAACCATTCAGAACCGGTGAGTTATTGGCCCGGATCAGGGTGGCTAACCGGCAGAGTTCGCGTAAGCAGGAGGCTACACTGGTATTTGGCAACCTGACTATTGATCTGGATAAACATTTGGCATACAAGAATAATGAAATAATTAAATTGACTTCCACGGAATATACATTGCTGGTTTTACTAGCTAAGAACGAGGGTCGTGTATTGACGCATACTTATATTTTGAAAGAAATTTGGGGATACGGTTATACCGAACAAACGCAGTATTTGAGGGTGTTCATAGCCCAGCTTCGTAAAAAGATAGAAGATGATCCGTCAAAACCAACATTGTTGATTACAGAATCCGGAATCGGGTACCGGTTTAGCGGAATATAAAAAAAGACATAGCTTATATTTATAATTTCTAACCCTTCCCCCTTCGGGTACTTCCCTTAAAAAGGGAAGAGCATCAAAGTGCGAAAATTTCCTCATTTAAAGAAAGGATATAAAGTATTTCAAGCTTGCTCGGATTTGTTATTGTCCCCTTTCAAGGGGACGAGCGTAGCGGAGGGGTTAAATTAATTATTGTTGTATATCCATTTGTTTTGTTGGAATTTTTAGGGTGAAGACTGCTCCTCCGTGTACATTGTTTGCTGCGGTAACGGTTCCACCATGAGCTTCCACAAAACCTTTTACTATTGACAAGCCAAGTCCTGTTCCACCGGCTTTAGCATTCTTACCACGATAGAATTTATCGAAAACAGAGGCAAGTTCAGTTTCGGGAAAGCCTACTCCCTGGTCGATGACCTGAATGCTTAGCATTAAATTCTTTATGAATATCTTCAATTGAATAACACTGCCTGCTGGAGCATTCTGAGTGGCATTCAAAATAAGATTATGCAACACCTGTTCCATCAATCCAAAGTCGACAAATAGTAAAGGCATATCGGTTGGGATGGATACATCGAATTTAAACGCTTTCAACTCGTGTTTGAGCGAGTCCGAAACAGAATTTACCAGATCCTGGGCATCGCACCAATCGAGATGGGGAGTTATTCTGCCCGATTCGAGCCGCGACATGTTCAATAAATTCTCAACCAACCTGTTTAATCGGATAGATGCTATATTGATTTCTGCATATAACTCTTTTTGAATTGGTTCCGGAAGTCGTTGCTCCAGCAGAGTTTCCGACGAGCCCATGATGGTGGCTATTGGAATGCGCAATTCGTGCGAAATGGAACTGAACAAAGTCTTATACAGTTTTTCCGACTCACTGAGGATATATGTTTTTTTAGCAGCATTGCGTAATAATTCACGCTCGTACTTGCCTGTTATTTGCGCCAGCGATGACTCCCAAAACTGTTCTTCGCCATGTGTAAAAACTGAGGTTTGCTTTACCACAATCACACCCAGAGCGCCACTACTGCCTATTAATGGATAAAATGTATATTCATTGGACGGAAGTGTGTTTGTGTATTTCCCAGCTTTCACGGAATTTTTCTTTACCCAGTTTACTATACTCATTTCGCTTTCAGTTAGCTGAATACTGGAGTTCTCGAGCGGCTTAGCTTCAAGTTGATTCAAATCATTTTTTACCACAATACAGCATTCAAGTTTGAAATACCGGCTAATGTAATCGGCAGCAACTTTTATAACGTCGTCGAAGCCCGAAATAGAATTCAAGTCTTTTGTAAGTTGGTACAACGCATTAGTGCGCTCTTCACGTATCCTTATCTTTTTCTCCTGACGACGGACCCTGGATGTTAACGTTCCGTTCAACAGTGCGATAATGAAGAACATAACCAGTAGCAATATATCCAACGGCTTTCGGATAAGGAAGGTGAATTGGGGTGGAATGAAAAAGTAATCCCAGATCAATGCACTTAATGTGGCTGCAAATAAAATCGGACCAGTACCATAAAAAAGAGCAAGAAATGAAACCAGGAACAAAAGAATAAAGGAAATAGCCTGATATCCAATAATATCTTTTATAAAATAGCTCAGTATTGAGGTAGTGATTACAATTAGCGAAACAGTGAAGTATTGGCTGGCTTTCGATGTAAATGGAGGAATGGCTGCTTTGGCATTAAACTTATCTTCAACTGCGGTGTCCGAACCAAGTATATAAACATCTATATTCCCGCTATACTTGATTAACCGGTTTACGAAATTACCCAGTTTTAATAACGACCTCACATTGCGAACCCGCGATTTTCCGACAATGATATGGGTAATATTTTCTTTCTGGGCATAGTTTACAATTGCTTTTACCAGATCGTCATTCGTAACAATCCGAACCTTAAATCCTAATTGCTTGGCAAGATTAATATTCAAATCGAGCTGCTCGTGGTCTTTAGGCGTTAACCGTTGTGAGGTTTCGACGTACAGGGCTTCAACATTAGCTCCCATTGTATACGCTAAATTCTTTGCCCATTTCAGCAAACCTGCCGACGATGGACTTACACCAATGGCAACAAGGAAATGTAGCCCCGATTTCCATGGACCACGGATTCGTTTGTCCTGCATGTAATCGTGCAGCTGGTTGTCGACCCTATCGGCAACAATACGCAACGACATTTCGCGTAAAGCTGTAATATTCCCTTTACGGAAAAAATTATTTACCGCTTCTTTGGAGCGTTCCGGTGTGTATACTTTTCCTTCGGAGAGCCGTTGAAGGAGTTCGTCCGGGGTTAAGTCGACTAATTCAATATCGTCGGAATTTTCGAAAATAAAGTCCGGCAGGGTTTCGCGAATGATGACGCCTGTGATTTGTGCTACCGTATCGGTACGGCTTTCCAAATGCTGGACATTGAGCGTGGTGAAAACATTGATTCCGTTTTCAAGCAGTTCCTGAACATCCTGATAACGCTTATTGTGACGACTTCCGGGAGCATTGGTGTGAGCCAGTTCATCCACCAACACAATCTGTGGATGACGTGCAATAATAGCATCTAAATCCATCTCTTCTACAGAGGTGGATTTATACTCTATGGCTTTGCGTGGAATTATTTCAAAGCCACTTACTAAATCCTCTGTTTCTTTCCGTTTATGTGTTTCCACATACCCGATGACAATATCATTTCCCTTTTTTCTCTCAATGTGTGCAGCCTGCAGCATGGAATAGGTTTTACCCACACCGGCACACATGCCGAAGAAAATTTTTAGTTTTCCCCGTTTGCTTTTTTCTTCTTCTTTGGCTAATGCGGCCAGAAGTTCATCGGGATTTGGTCTGTCAATTTCGAAATCGCTCATTTTTGTTTGTTTTGAGTGAAAGATAATGAGATAGAGCCGGGTCTCGCGATTTCCAAATCGCGTATTGATATTTGTCAACGCGATTTGGAAATCGCGAAACCCAAGTACAAAAACATTATTTTAGTTTGTCTAATGCAATATTGAGTAACAATACATTTACCCTGTTTTCACCAAGGCACATCAGTTGAGGTCCTTCGCTCATTTCTGCAACAAGTGTTTTCAACTTTTGTTTTTGGGTATTGTTAAAATACCTAGCCTTTGCAATACGATCAATTTGCAGCAGAGCAGCTGCCGGCGAAATATGCGGGTCGAGACCGCTTGCCGATGCAAAAAGCATCTCGGACGGAACTTCCGCATTTTTATCAAGGTGATTGAAAGCTATGAATTTAGCATTTCGTTCTACTACCTGAGCTTTTAGTTTTGCGCTGGTCAAGCCATAATTACTGCCACCCGAAGGTAGCGGATTATTTCCAATTGCCGAAGGACGGGAAGTAAAATAAATAGTGCTGTCGGATAGTTGCCCGATAAGCTCACTGCCAATTATTTTATTGTCCTTTAAAATCAAACTACCATTAGCTTGATGCGGAA
>DATFAW010000457.1:0-14559 GCA_035254165.1 Paludibacter sp. | reverse complement strand
AGCGGAAAGCGGTTGGTTGGGGTGAATAATGTGGGAGTATTTAAAATAGAACGGGGCAGATGATTCATCTGCCCCGTTCTGTAATTGCATATAAGGTTTCGTTCTCTGTTATTTCGTTAGCAGTTCGGTGGCCTTTAGCAGTTCGGTGGCCTTTAGCGGTTCGTCGGTGGTGACGAAGTCAATGTTGAGATCGATTAGTTTTTGGATGCTGGCCGGATCATTTACCGTCCAGGCATTGGTAGTTAGTCCCAATTCTTTGGCTTCGGCTATCCACTCAGGTTTTTGGAGCAAGAGGGCGTAGTGATAGTCTAGTCCGGAAACACCGGTTTCTTTCAGCTCTTTAGGTGTGAAAAGAAAATCTTTGTAAGCCAGGTAAGCAATGGGGATATTGTGTGTTAGTTTCACCAGCTCTTTACACACATTCATGCTGAACGAAATGTATTCGATATGCTGTTCCATCTTGTACTTTTGCACTAAGTCAATCACTGTGCGAACAGTCTTTTTCTCCAACTCTGCATCTTTTTTATATTTGATTTCGATAATGAGCTTGGTCTTATCGTTTTTTTGCGCCTGTTCCAGATAGGCGTCCAACGTAGGAACAACTTCTCCGTTTTCGAGTTTCAGATCCTTCAGTTCAGCGTATGTGGATGTGTTGATGTCATGATGCTGAACGGAATCGTCGTGACAAACAATTACCCGGTTGTCGGTTGTAATGTGCACATCCAGTTCCGAGCCATACACACCAAGGTCTTGCGCATTTTTCAGCGACGAAATGGAATTTCGGGCAGAGCCGGCTTGGTTCCAATAGCCCCTGTGTGCAATAACCTGTGTTTTGGCAAAAAGAGAGACCGATAGGATAACCGATAGGTTCATCAAGGCTGCTATGATAAAAATAATTTTTTTCATATTTTGCTGTTTATTTAATTAGAATGCATAACGCAATCCGATTTGTATCTGATAAGGATTACCACTTGGTGTGGCAACTCCGGCATTGGGGTTTACATTATAAACAAATTCTTTTTTAGTCGCATCGAAACTCTTTACCACATAAATGGCTTGTGTACCTAAGGCATGGCTTGTACCCCAATTTTTGTTTAATAGGTTGGCGAAGTTAAACACATCGGCAGAAATTTCAAGGCTTTGTGACTTGAACGTTTTGATTTTCTTTGACAGACGAAGATCAACCGTGCCGTAGAAGCCATTTACACCACCATTACGTTTGGCTACTTTACCCATGCTGCTGCGGATATAATCTTTGAAGCTGCTTTCAACGTTCGGATTGTCCAGCAGGGTTTGAATACCTTGTTTCAGATAAGCGGCTGTGTTAGCATTGGCCGGATCATATACATAGGCCAAATCATTTGTAGCCACAAAGTCACCGTTGACATTACCACTCACAATCATTGAATAACGTGTGCCGCCCATGCCGGAGAAACGTGCCCCGAGGTTGAATCCCCAGAAGGATGGAGCTGTACCGTAAATCACAATTTTATTACGAAATTGGTTGTTCGAGTAATTCATCTGGCTTAAATCGCGCGGATCGTCGGTTACCATTTGAGCCAGTGTAGCCGAGTTAGCCACGTTACCTGTGTAAGAGGTATTATCTTTGGTATCGTTCCATGTATAGCTCATGGTGATTTCTCCATCGCGGAAGTAGCGGTACGTTCCGTCTATCACAAAGGCATATTGATTTACTTTCCCCTGGCTGTTCATTTGCAATACACGGCCTACTGCTGTGCTTTTACGACCGTTCATCCAGTTGGAAGTACCGGTGGCTGAGATGGAGGTTGCCGGAACATATACGCCACGATTTCCTTCGGAAGCAATGCGGAAGTAAGGCTGGTCTACCATGTTGGCATCTACATACATATAGTTATTGCGACCCAGCGTTACATAAGCACTTGCACCTACTTTAAGCGCATCGGAGAAAAAGTGCGTGTACGACAGGTTGGCCTTATATACAACGGGCACAGCTACATCGGAGGCATTCATGTTGATAGTAGAAATTTTTGGAATCAAAGGGTTGTTAAACAAATCAGCACCCGGTGAAGTGGAAGGGTTGGCACGGTAACCGGCGAAGTTAGCGGTAGGTACCAGCGCACCCTGAACATCAATACTGGCTGTGCGTGTTCCGTCGAAGATCATATTGTTAATCATCGCGTAGTTGTTAATGTCCGAAGCAAATACCCCTGCGCCTAAACGAATAATGTCGGTGTGTTTCTCGTCTATATCCCAAGTGGTTTGAATACGTGGTTGAACCTGGAATGTAGCCAGTTTATTGTCGGTGCGTAAACCTAACTCAGTGAAAACTGTTTGGTTGAAAGTCCCGGTATTCAGGTAGTCGGCATAATCAAGGCGGAGTCCGGCCATTACTTCGAATCCTTTGAAAAGTTTCGTCTGTAATTGTCCGTATATTCCGGAGTTGATGATATTTTCTCTTACCCGTTGATCGTCGGTCATATAAATCTCGCGGGCATAACGGTAAGGTTGGTTGTTTTCAAAAGCATCCAGTCCCTTGTAATAAAAGCGTCCGTTTGTTTCGCTGCCGTAGCGGGAATTCATGTTGCTGTACATAACGTCCAGTCCCACGGTGTAATTTACACGCTTGGTGTTGTAGTATAAGTTGTCGATCAAATGAACAACATTGTTGTAGAAATTCTCCGGGCAATAGCGTTGTCCTCCGAGCTGAATGTTGGTATAAACATCTTTACCATCAACCGTTGATTTTACATTTTCCACAATGGCTCTTGGAATATTGGCTGTGGGAAGCTGGCTGTTGGCTGTACTGTTTTCGGAAGTGTAAAGATGTTGCAGTTTTAATTCGTTTATCGTTTTGGGATCGAATACCGAGCGCAGTGTTGCCATTAAACTATTATCTACAGATTTTACATCCCCGTAAACTTCGTAGAGGTTAATGGTTGTATTGTCGTCCAGCTTTTGTTTGTTGCGGTCGTTGCAGTAGTTATTCCGAATGGTCAATAAATTGGTTGGATTCAGCTGCCAGTCTACACGGGCAAAGATAGCATCGGTACCCTGGTTTTTATTAAACGAACCGGTTTGCGGACTATTGGCAACACCGTATTTGGTGCGGGCAATGGTCAGGTAACGATCCAGTGAAGCCTGAGATAGGTTATACTTTTTTTCGTCCGTTGCATCCTGAATGTCGGCAATGTATAACGGGCGGTTATCTTCCTGATGATCCCAGGCTACAAAGAAATGTGCCCGGTCTTTGATGATGGCACCACCGAGTGACGCACCATATTGATAAGTAGAAAAATCCACTTTGCGGTCGCGTCCCTGAATGTCGTAAGGACTCGATAGCCAGTTGGCACGACTGAAAAGGAAAGCACTTCCTTTCATTGTGTTTGTTCCCGATTTGGTTACTGTACTCACTGTACCACCACCGCTACGACCCAGAGTTACATCGTATTGGTTAGTCACCACCTCGAATTCGCGCACAGCTTCCATGGTGATGGAGTAGGGGCCACCGTTGCGGTTGGTTGTTCCACCTGAAGTTGGGTTTTTCGCTGTCATACCGTCGATGGTAAAGTTGGTAGAAGTAGATAACTGTCCACCAAGGCTGCTGCCGGAACTTAAAGGTGAAAGATCAATCAATGATGTGAAGTTACGTCCGTTAACCGGTAATACCGAAATGGTTTTGGCACTGATGGCTGTAGCGGCACCTGCGTTCGAAACCGTTTTGCGTAAGGAATTGGCAACTACCTGCACTTCATTTATTGTTACCGATTGCTCTTTCATTACAAAGTTTACACGGAGCATATCTCCCTGATTCAGGGTGTAGCCGGTTCTCTTTTGTTCGCCGTAGCCCACATATTTCGCTGTAACCGTATATGGCGTTCCGAGTGGAACTTGCTGAATGGTATAATCTCCTTTTTCGTTTGTGATTACGGCAGTCGAAAAACCTGTCGATTCGTTACGTACCATGACTGTAGCACCAATCACTGTTTCACCTTTATTGTCGGTAATCCTACCCACAATGGTGGCGTGTGTGGCTTGCGCCATCAGAAGTTGGGGACAAATAATCCCCAGGACCGCTATCAGCGATAGCAGTATTTTTTTGAGAAAAGAATGTTTCATTGGAGTTCTTTTAGTTTTTAGAAAGTAATAAACTTGGTGATTCGGCAGGTTGCTGGGCAACCAATTTTAGTATGCTTGATGCTATTTTATCGGAGCTTTTGCGACTTGCTTTTTTCATGATCTCTGCCGACTCGATGTGCATAGCTGTGAAATAGCTTGACCCGTTACTGATTTCTTGCTTTTCTTTGTTGTACAGGCTGTAGCTAACAATATAGAAAAGGGTGTTGAAGGGTTGCTCTTGTTTTTTGATGAAGTGGCGGTTTAGAATTAATATATACTCTGCTCCGGCATTCGATAGTAAATCATGAAAACTTTGATTGTCTACTTCTGATAAATCGGAGATGCAGTCCTCTTGTTCCCCTTTAACCTTGATGTTGTTAACCACACTGCTGCATTTTCCATTGTTTTGAATAGGAATGAAATCAATTCGGGATAGAGCAATGTTATTGGCTATTATGCGGTTGAAAGTCAGTTCAAGACTATCTTCAGGAATGCCGGATTCTTCGGCTATTAATCCATTATAATAGTAATCGGACTTGATATTATTTTTTAGTCCCAGAATTAAGATCTTTTTTGCAGTCGGGTTTTCTTCATTTTTATTTCCTTTAGCAAAGGCTCCGGGGACTATTGCAGTGATGAGTAAAGCTGCTAAGATGATGGATGTACGTAGATGTTTCATAACTCTTTTAGTTAAGCTGTAATAATGGTTGTAAATATTGATTGTTTTTACAGCGCAAAAGTAGACGTTATGTGTTTCAAACCGAATACAACCTAATGAAGGTTATATTTAGTTTTCATTTCATAATGAAATAGAAATAGTTACAATAGAAGATAGGTGTGTTGCTCCAACTGTCTCTTTTTGGAGCAATCAGCCAGGTAAAATGTGGAGATTTCAAAGCCCGATGAGCCTGCATGAACATTTTTCCTGAATGAGAAACAAGATGAATTAGTGAGGTAGTTTACAGAAGTCTATCTGAAATGAGTGGAATAGTGCTCTTACAAGAAGTTTTTAGAGATGGAGTTTCCTTTTAGTACTCATTCGATGGCTTCAAACCATCGAATGAGCACCACGAGGTTTTTTAGTTATGACGTAATGCCACCAATAATCCGCCGGTAATAAAGGCTGCAACCCACCAGATATAGGCACATCGGGTGTAAAGATTAAGACTTTTACTGATAGTTTTTAGTGCCCCATTTCTCTTATTATATCTCCAGAGTAAAATTGTATCGATACTCATGCCCAGAAGCGATGAATAACCGATAAATCCATGAAAGGTCAATCCACCCTTGGTTGAACCGAGTATCATTAGTGTGGTAGCCGAAATGTCGAGAAGAACGCCGATAGTAAAGAAAAGCAATACGCGTGATGTTACTTGTTTGTGTCGTTGCTCTTTGGCAAATCCGATTGTGTAAAATATCAATGCTAAGGTTACCACCATGGAACCTATCATGGAATAGATTTTCATTTTGTTGAATTAATAATGAAATAGAATAAGTTATCTGTTGAATTGTTTAGTTTTACAAATAGATTTTTCTGGCTATTCAAACCCAATCTTTCTGGCAGCAAAAGCAGCACTTAGTTGAATCATAGCTTCACTCTTTACCTGGTCCACCTTGCTTATTCCCTGATTGAATTCAGATTATCATTCACCCGCTCAATGCTTAACATGTAATCGCTCGCAGAGAGTGTATCCGCAAAAAAAACTATGTGATTAAATTATTACAATTACTCAATGGACGTGACGTTTTTAGTCTTCACAGAAATGCATTTTTATATAATGCTGAAAAAAGCAGTTCGTAGCAAGTTCTTTCCCTACGGTTTTAATCAGCTGTTTACAATAAATGGATTGCAGGCTTTTATTTTGACGTAACATACTTTTAAAACCCCAAAGATGTATTACAGTGTCATTGGATAACGAAAACGGATCGGCCAATAAATGGTTTATTGCTAATGTCTTGTAATCTGCACATATAGAGAGTAACCTTTGTTCGGCAAAAACCATTTGCGAAACCAACTCTTTTGGTTTCCCTGTGTTGTGAAACATAAATCGCTTTGATTCGTTGAGGTAGGATGTTTTAAATGATTCATCTTGTATGTACAGAAAAGCGGTATTCGAAGGCAATGCTTCCCAGTTGTAGTATCCGGGAAATTTAAAACCGTCGGGCACTTTTAATAACGAAGGGTTCAGGTAAGCGTTTGGGCTAAGACTTTCTGTATGTAAAGCTACTATGGGTTTATGTTCCAGTAAATGATGAACCGGACGTACAACGATAAGATCCGTATCAAGCATAACACACGGACCGGTATGTGCTTCAAGGGCTATCAACTTTCCTGCTGCCCAAAATACTTCGGGATCAATTGGATAATTGTTACTTTCAAGTACTTTGGTGTCTATACCGCCGTCCCACAAGTTGAGTAAATTGTGTTCTTTGATAAATGCATATCCCGTGTTGTCGGTATACAATTTTATAGTTCCATTGTGCTTTTGCCACATCAAAGCCGAAATAATCATGGTCAGTATTTCGGCGTCATTCATACTAAAAGGATTACCACTTACCTTGGAGGGTTTTGTCCAGATAACATGGAATGCAGCGTAGGAGGGATGTTCCATGTTGATTTTATAAGTCGATAATATGACCACCAACAATGCCACTGCCGTGAGATGAAGTGATTCCGTCTTCTTCATAGCTGCAAGCACTGGAATCTTGAATTTCAGCTAGAAAGTCATGTCCGGTCGGATTAATTCTCAATAAGCCAAACCGTTCTTCACCAATAAAACAATATTGAGCTTGTAACCTGAGGAAGTGGTACAAAACATGTGCTCCGGTTTTGCGATACTCTTCGAGTAAATCAAAGAACACATTCAGATTGTACTCCAATTCGGAATAATTCAGATTTTCGTTTTCGCAGTAGTCTTTTAGCCACTTTTTACCTCTTTCAATATTGTCAGGTTGATTTATGCTGTCCTGTACAAAAGCAAAAATATAATGCTGAATTACGTTGGAAACTGCTGGAGTATTGTCTTTTTCGAAATCAGATTTGATGTTCATTGTCCGGTTTTTGTGAGAAGAATAAAGTATTTTGTTTAAGCCTTACAAATATACTGATTAGTTGCTTGTGTGCAACACAAGGCTTAAATTAATGTTGGATATGCATAACTCAAGTGGGAGTGCGACTTGAAGTCGCGCCCCCACTAAATAATCTTGAAGTCGCGGCCCTCCCTGTTGCTTATGTTTGGTGAAGCTGCCAATAGATGATTCATAATGTCAACCCAAGTTCCGTTGCCCGTTCTCTGTTTATCAGCTTGCCATTTCTAGCTCCGCAATAATCAGGATACGAAGAGAATTCCCAGTCTTCGGGTTGTACTACTAACTTTGCTTTTGCCGGATTTTGATGAATATAATTAAAGCAAGCCTGCGGATATTCTTTTTCCGGAAGACGAACATTGATTTGCGTTCCAAAAGCTGTATTGAAAAAGGATGGAGTAATGCCTTGGGGTGTGGTGAGGCATTCAGCGTGGGTTTTGTCTCTAAACAAAGAACCTGTGCGCTGTTCCTGAATGTTTATTGCACGAGTATAGGATGCCAGTAAAATTCCTATCTCTTTATTCAGATCTTTGTGCATACTAGTGGGAGTGCGACTTAAAGTCGCGCCCCCACTTTTCAATTAGCCTGCTAACTGCTATTTTGGGAGGATGAATTTTTTTTCTTTATATATGTATACGTAATTAAAAAAATCGCTATATTTGCCTCGCTTGTTTGTCATAAAGCAAAATTGAAATGGTTTTTAGGTTATTGAGCGGCAGATCGGTTCGTGAGAATCGGTCTGCCATTTTTTTATATATTTATCAGATGACTTGACTGTTACCATGTTTCTTCAACTAATATAATGCACCTGAATGAAGATAAAAAACGCAACTGCCAACTTGATTGACAATTGCGTTTTCTTTAAGTGACCCCGTCGGGATTCTAACCCGAGACCTTCAGAACCGGAATCTGACGTTCTATACAGCTGAACTACGGAGCCTTTTTTGTGGCTGCAAAGGTAACAAATTATTCGAATCCTGAAAAGAATACACGAAGGCAAATAATGCAAAATGAGGAAATAATTTCTTATTCCCTCATTTTCCAATTTTTCTTTTACTTATTACTACCTGCTACTTACTGCTATCTGTTTATCTTCGGCTTCCACCCATGAAAATCAGAATGTAATATACCAGCGTAGCCAATGAGCCTAAAGCTGCAACTACATAAGTATAAGCGGCTGTTTTCAAAGCGTCTTTAGCCTGATCGTGCGTTTCGTAGTTGGTAATACCTGATGTTTCCAGCCATGCCAAAGCACGCGCACTGGCGTTGATTTCTACCGGCAAGGTAATAAAGCTAAACAAGGTGGTCACAGCAAATAAAACGATACCTGCCAATAATAATTGAGGGAATGTACGAACCATTAAAATCCCTGCCAATAACACCCATTGCATCCAGTTGGAGGCGAAGCTTACTGCCGGTACGAGTTTAGTGCGTAGTGTCAGTGGTGCATAAGCCATAGCATGTTGCACGGCATGTCCGCATTCATGAGCTGCAACAGCTGCTGCCGCCACGCTATTGGAAACATATACGTTTTCGCTCAGGTTTACAGTTTTAGTTGCCGGGTTATAGTGGTCGGTCAAGTGCCCATTTGTTGAAATGACCTGTACATCGTAAATGCCATTATCGCGTAACATTTTTTGAGCCACATCTTTCCCGGTCATTCCGCGAGGAATTGGAATTTTTGAATAACGTTCGAACTTTGATTTTAAATTGTTTTGGATTAACCAGCTAATCAAAGCAAATACACCGAAGATAATATAACCGATGAACATAATTTTAATTTTAAAATGGTTTGAATTGGTTTTCCATCAAAATCCTTGCCAAATGACATTCTGTCAGTTGATAATGATGTATGTAATTATAAATAAAATCACCTTTTGGCCTTGATCCAAAAGGTGATTCTTAGTGATTCTGTTTTATTTTGAAAAGTTAGCTGCTGACAGCACATTACCAATTGTAAATTATTCCTGATAACGAATGATCGTTTGGTCGCGATCCGGTCCAACTGATACAATTTTGATTGGCACTTCCAGTTCTTCTTCCAGGAAGTTTATGTATGCATTAAATTCTTCAGGGAATTCGTCTTCGCTTTGCATTTTGGTCATGTCGGTTTTCCAACCCGGAAGTTCAACATAAACAGGCTCTGCACCATCGTTCAGATCATAAGGGAATTGTTCTACTTCTTGTCCGTCGATTTTGTATGCTACGCAAGCTTTGATTATTTCGAAGCCATCCATTACGTCACTTTTCATCATAATGAGTTTCGTAACTCCGTTGATCATGACTGCATATTTCAATGCAACCAAATCAACCCAACCACAACGGCGGGGGCGTCCGGTCACGGAACCAAACTCATAACCAATTTTACGCATTTGGTCACCTGTTTCGTCGAATAATTCAGTAGGGAAGGGACCGCTGCCTACGCGGGTACAGTATGCTTTGAAAATGCCGAATACTTCGCCAATATTACCGGGAGCAACGCCAAGTCCGGTACATGCACCGGCACAAATGGTATTGGAAGAAGTAACAAAAGGATATGATCCGAAATCAATGTCGAGCATAGTTCCCTGAGCACCCTCGGCCAACACTTTCTTGTCGGTTTTTAATGCGTTGTTTACATAATGCTCGCTGTCGATAAGTTCAAAACGTTTGATACATTCGATTCCTTCGAACCAGGCTTTTTCAAGTTCAGGCAAATCGTATTCAAAATCGTACTGGCTAAGTATTTTTTTGTGGCGGGCTATAGCCGTATTGTATTTTTCTTCGAAGTTGTGGAGTATATCGCCTACGCGAACACCGTTACGACTGATCTTGTCGGTATAAGTTGGTCCGATACCTTTTCCGGTGGTACCAATCTTTCCGCTACCTTTAGCCGATTCGTAAGCTGCATCGAGCAAACGGTGGGTTGGAAGTATTAAGTGTGCTTTTTTGGATATTTTTAATCGTTCTGTCAATGGGTGGCCGGATTTTTCCAATGCATCTACTTCCGCTTTAAACAAAGCGGGGTCAAGCACTACGCCGTTGCCGATAACATTCACTTTGTCGCCCTGAAAAATTCCGGATGGAATTGAACGCAGCACAAATTTCTTGCCTTCAAACTCTAAGGTGTGACCTGCATTGGGTCCACCCTGAAAACGTGTAATAAGATCGTAATTGGGAGTAAGTACGTCAACTACTTTTCCTTTACCTTCATCTCCCCATTGGAGACCTAATAAAACATCAACTTTCATTTATTTTAAAATAATATATTATTGAGCAAACTTTCGATTCGTAAATTAAGTGTTCTTTTGTGTCACCCTGCACTTATGGCAAAGTCCATACAGATACAGTGAATAATGCGATGTCTGGAAATGAGCAAACTTGCGGTTTTGGATAGATAATCGTAGTTGGTTGTCAGAAAACTCCTTTACCTTGCCGCAGTTGGTACAGATCAAATGATGATGTGTGCTATTTCCGAATGTTTTTTCATATTGTGCAAACTGGCCACCCAATTGATGTTTAATAATTAATTTACACTCCTGTAATAGTTCGAGCGTGTTGTAAACAGTGGCAAGGCTGACACGGTATTCAGCCTGCATCATATTAAACAAAATGTCAGCATTAAAATGGCCTTCATATAAATAGATTCGCTCCAAAATAGCATAGCGTTCGGGTGTTTTCCGGTGGTTATGTATTTTGAGATAGTCTGTGAAAAGCTCTTTAATTGATTCGTATGAAACTTCTTCTTTCATTTAATAAAAATGTGACCAACAAAAGTACAACTTTTAGCTTGCTTCTTTGCTATAAAATATTTAAAAATAATATTTCTTGTTTCACTTCGGAATAAATATATCGTTGAGCTATTGATGGACTTTGTGAAAATGCATCGATTTCTTTCAGAATGTAAGTAGCTGCTTCTTTGCTATTTCTGCAGCATCGGCTGAGGCAAAGTGCGATAGCTTTATATAAGTGCAACTCATTGGTGGCTGCCGATTTCAGTGCGTTTTGAACGATTTCTGCTGTTTCATTCTGATTAAACTTTGGACTGACACGTGCCGCAACGATATAACCGCTAATCTGCATCCACATTTTGTCGGAATGTATCCATTTGAGTGAAAGCGAGGTTGCATACGGAAGTTTACTGAATAAGTTCATGCCGGCTTGCTCTACAATTTCAATCTGGTTGAATGATTCAGCCCATTCCTGTGCTATTTCTTCGGTGAATTTATCTACAGGTTCCAACAAAGTAGCCATAATCATTGTTTCGCGAATTTTCAGATTCCAGAGACGTTGGGCTAAATCGTGATTTGGAGCGTACAGTTTGGAAATTTCTTTGATACGTGGAATGTCCACTCCGTAGTTTTTTTTGTAGATAATTCCATTTTGGGTCATCTGATCGGACACAATTCCGTTCATCGAAAGGCGAATTTTAGCTCTTATTTCCTTAATTTGTCTGTCTAATTCAGGGTTGGCGATATAATATTTCATTTAGTTTTGTTTTTTATTCGTTGGCAACTAACCTATTGCAAAAAATACGTGTTTTTTTCTGGAAAATAGTTGCACATGATCATTAGCTGTATTATCTTTGCACCCGTTAAACATGGTGGTTGTAGCTCAGTTGGTTAGAGCGTCTGATTGTGGTTCAGAAGGTCGCGGGTTCGAGACCCGTCTCCCACCCACTTTAAAGTTTTCACTTAAGGAAGAACAATTTAGTTCTTCCTTTTTTGTTTTTTGTCTGTTGTAACAGTGCTACTGCAGAACATGTTGGTAGCTGTGCACAAATCCACAAATTCGTACCCCTCTTTTGTTAAGTTAGTTAGCAACGCATTTAATTTCGGATAAAATTTATCTTTTCTTTTACTGTCGGACCCAATATGAAAAACAAGGATGTAACCGTTAAGTCCTTGGGTTGATTCTATTTCGGTGATGTTATTATAAATTTCATTACTTGAATAATAGTTGTCGCGCATCTCGGGAATGCTGATATCGGTATTGGACAATGTCTTTGGCGTTGGACTTATCAGCTGCAAACCAAATTCATTGCACCATTGGCTAATTAAGTTGTTGTACCATTCGAATGGCGGCAAAAAGAAAGGAGCCTGATTTTTAGTGATTCCATATTTTTCCATCTCCATATAATTGGCTTTCATATCATTCAAAAACTCATTCTTGTTCACCAGCGTCGAATCGCGTTTTTGGAATGAACAATAAAGCAAGTTCTTATCGGAATGTGCTCCCAAATAATAGTTTCCTTTCTGAATTTCTTCAATTAGTTGTTTGTTGCTCTTGTTTCGGTAAAAATCTCCGGTAAAAAAGAAAGAAGCTTTGATTTTGAGATTTTTCAACGTATTTAAAATGGTTTTAGCACCATCCGAAAATTCATTACCTGCAAAAACAAGTGAAATCTGTTTCTTGTTCATGTCGGTGGTGGTGATTCCACCGAATTTATATGTGTTATTATCCACGGTTTTGTCGGATGCGCCTTCCAGCTGCTTGCATGATAGTAAGTAGGTTAGGGCAGCAGTTCCATCAATGGTTGGCTCATTCGTAGCGTAATCGGCATTGTCGTCATGATAAACAGCCCAATCTGATTGCACCTGATCGTACATATCTTCTTTCGAAAGATGATTTCCAATCAGAGCTTTGAATGTGCCCGCGTTTACAGGACCATTAATTAAAGCCCCGGTAAGCGGAACGTGGCTGCTGTGAGACAACGTAGAATGTGGATCGGACGGATAAACTCCCGATTTTGGCAGACCAATAACCATACTTATTCCCCACGGATTTCGTCCAAAAAGCCAGTCGACCAAAGATGTTTCCAGATTCGTGTAAGTTGAATCGCCGGTCATGCTCCGGTATAACCTGCATTGGCTGGCTAAAGCGGTAACCATATTGTTTGAACCGATTACCATGGGTACAGCAACATCAAATGGATTGTCTGCACCCGAAGTATTCATGCGTTGAATGCCATTAAGCAGATTTTGCAAAAACTCTTTTCTGTAAACCGGATTTTCAACATTTGCAATCACGTAATGTCCCAGGTTTAGATAAGGATACCATTGGTGAAAGCGGACGGTATCCGAGCACACCCAGGGCGATACAGGTTCAATGCGTCCATATTCAGCTGCATCCCGCAGGTAATTGCCATCGTAAGTCAATCGGTAAAGCTGGGCGGCTGCAAGTTCCATGTCGTCTTTCCAGTTTTCTTCTTCAAAAAAATAAGGCGACTTTCCGGGAACGGATTGGCAAACTCCCGGATTTTCCTTGCCATACTGATAGGCTTCTATTGCTTTAACCTTTAATGTGTCTGCGAAGGTTGGATAGTAGGTGCTTAATATATCGGCACCTAAACAAAATGCAGCTGAATATTTTCCGGCAATGGAAGCAGTGCCCGAGGAGTTGTTCTTGAAACCGAATGATCCTTGCGGCTTGCCAGTGGCCGGATATACCGGTCGGCTGATTGCCGGCTCGGATTCATAATTTGTCTTTTTTTCTTTGGGCAAGCCAAATCTGCCATGTTCAAGATCATCGGCAATTTGATGATATAAAACATCTTTGGTTGGATACATTTTTACCAGCCAGTCCAAACCCCATTTTGCCTCGTCGAGTATATCCGGAATGTCATTCGATTTATTATAACCGTATGCATCGTACTTATCTGAGAAAGCTGTTGGATTTAATTGATAAGCAAATAATAGCTGAAAAATAGCCGTGGCAGAAGTTGCACCATATTGCAAATAATCAGTAGCTTCGAGCCAACCGCCGCGCACATCCAGCGACCTTGGCTTTACGGGTTCGGGCAATCCTACCGGTAACTGTATTTTTTTATATCTGTTATGTTTTGATCTTATGGAGCTAATAAATGCGGAGTCAATAGTCCTTTCGGAATTAGTCGTTTTGGCTGCCTCTAAATCAGTAATATTATAAGTGTTATACTGATTAACATCTGAATAAAGGTCGGGATCATATCCGTTTCGTTGCAATCGGAGAAAGTTCAATAAAAAATCCGCAGTGCCTTGGTAGATGTTCTTATTGATATAGATGGTTGGCGAGTAAATTAAACCGGCTTTGATATAATAAGCACCCTGAAGGTTAAAAGAAGAAAAGTCAAGGATATAGGTGCTTTTGAAATTTTCAAATTCACCTCTGGAAGTAATTGCTTTAAATGTTCCCAATTCCTGATTGGTGAGTGCATCGTAGATGGCAAATTGCTTGATGGCTAACGGTGATTCGCTGATTAGAACAGCTTTTTTTTGAGCGTTGGGCAGGTAGCCAAGTTGATTGATTCGAATCCAAGCGTCAATGCCGTAAGTGCACATACTTATGCAGAAAAATGACAAGAATAATAAAACTATCCTTTTTCTCATGAATTGAATCCTTTTTCTTGCAAATGTA
>DATFAW010000456.1:0-6414 GCA_035254165.1 Paludibacter sp. | reverse complement strand
TTCTTTATGTTGTGAGTAGTTAAAGCAATTTCCAATCCTTTATTTTCGAGCGATCCAACATTTCCCCATGGAGCTGCCAATGCACTGGATGTATTGCCTTTTGTTCCCATATAAGAAGGCAGGTCTATTTGCATTAGCATATTCTTGGATACTTTATTATAAGCATCCACTGTCAATTCAATGCGATTATTAAACAAGCCAAGATCCAAACCTAAATTGGTTTGCTCCTGAGTTTCCCATTGAATATATGGATTTGCAATGTTCGACGGACGATAACCGACTCCTAGACCAGTTGACATTTTTACAATTTTTGCACCCCAAAGATAATCAGGAATAGATTGGTTACCAGTTTGTCCCCAACCGAAACGAAGCTTTCCATTACTGATAATTGATTTCAAATCCTGCATAAAGGATTCGTTACTAAAACGCCAGGAAGCTGCCATAGAATTAAAATTACCCCATTTGTTTTTTGGCCCAAACTTAGATGATCCATCGCGTCTGAAAGTATAAGTAGCATAATATCTATCGGCATAACCATAGGTACCACGGGCAAAAGCCGAAACCATAGAACTACTTCCAAAGCCTGAATTAATAAGCGGAGTACCTGTTCCTAGATTTGGATTATGAACAGTGTTGTCTGGTAAGTTTGTATTCGAAATACTTTGGAAACTATATTTTGACTCGGAAGATTCCTGACCAAGCATGGCCGTGATTTTATGTGGTCCAAAATCCTTAGCATAAGTCAAATAGTTCTTTACCTGCCAAAACAAGCTGCTGTTGGCTTGCCATGCATCACTGTTGATTAGACGTGACCAGGTTCCATAAGTTGCTGTTGGCAAAAAACGTTCTGCATTTGAACCGCTTTTATCCATTGCATATTCAGTATGGAAAGTCAAACCCTTCATAATAGTCGCATCAAAGTAAACATTACCATTCAATGAACTCCGTTTTAATAGATTATCTTCATCTAATGCTTTTGCAATTGGATTAACACGAGAAGCAACACCTTCGCGGCTTACACTGGTGTAATTGCCATTCATATCATAAATTGGAACATCCGGTGTAGACAACAAAGCAATATTAATAATACCGGCTTCACTATCAACAAGTCCCAAACGTTCATCCGTACTTGAATAACTGACATTTACACCCATTTTAAGCCATTTCTTCAACTGCGCGTCCAAATTGGAGCGGAAAGAAAAGCGTTTAAAATCAGTACCTTTAACTGTACCCTGTTGTCCCAAATAAGAGCCAGAAACAAAATACTTTACAGCTTCCGTTCCGCCTTGTGCGCTGATAGTATGACTTTGCATTGGAGCTATTTGAAAAACTGCATCTTGCCAATTTGTACCATTTCCCAACAACGATGGATCACGAAATTCCACGCGTTGATCACGACCGGCTGTTTCAGCTGCCATATCATTACTATATTCTGCAAATTGTTTCAAGTTCATTACATCCAGGCGTTTTGCCTGACGTTGAATAGCATACATTCCGTCGTATGAAAATTTTGCTTCACCAGCCTTACCACGTTTAGTTGTAATAAGGATAACTCCATTCGATCCTTGCGAACCATAAATGGCAGTCGCAGAAGCATCTTTAAGAATTTCCATGGAAACAATATCCGATGGATTGATGGTGGAAAGTGGAGAGATGGTAGAAACAGTTCCATTACCCAAAGCATCTCCCAAACCAAAATCAGCACCGGATTTTCCATGAACCTGAACAGGGACGCCATCGATAACATAAAGTGGTTCAGCACCGGAATTGATTGTGCTTTGCCCGCGGACGCGGATAGAAACTGAGGAACCGGGAGCACCTGATGTTTGCACAGCAGTTACACCGGTTACACGACCTTGTAAAGCCTGGTCCATGTTTGTAATAATAGAGCCTTTAAGTTTTTCCTCACCTACAGTAACAGATGCACCTGAGAGGTCACTTTTCTTCATCGTACCGTAACCAACAGCTACCACCTCATTCAATACGTGTGAGTCTGATTTCAACTTAGCATTAACTATGTTGCTTTTGGCAATAACCTGCTGTTTTTCCATACCGATGTACGAGAAAACGATAGTTGCACCTTGGACCGCGTTTAGGGTATATTTACCGTTAACGTCCGTTACTGTTCCGCCAGTTGCTCCTTTTACCTGTACAGTAACTCCAACTAGCGGACTACCATCACTTGCATCGGTAACAACTCCCGAAACAGAAAGATTCTGCTGTGCAGAAACTAAGCATACTCCAAAAAGGAGCAATACCAATAGAAAATTGATTTTTCTTTTCATGGAATTAAATTTAATATTAAAGGTTAATTGATGTTTCGAATTATTGAATTCTGACTCTGCAAAAATAGACTATCGCAAATAATTAAAGTCATATTTTTTTATCCTTATACGATACTTTTTCTACCATGTATATAACGAGGATGAACACTAACTACTGGTATATAGACAAGCTAAGATTAGGCACTAATTAGCGCCTATACTTTTCAGACAAGTACAATTACTGAAAAACAAGCTAAAAGTATGTTGCAAAACATAGTTTAACCCAAAAAACAATAAAAATACCTTGTTCCAGCAAATTTGCATCTATGAGAAGTATGTACAATGCATAGCCTCACAAAACGATCCTCCATACAAGAAAAAAAGAAAAAAGTGATATTCCAGAATTAGCATATCTTGATCTATCCCTAAGACCATTTAGGACACCATCAGCTTTTGATAAAGTACAATAAGTCGATTTGGCTTTCTATGCAATACTTTTAAACCCGGACCCAAGTGTACACAATTTATAATTAAAGAGACCGAATGACATTAATCATTCGGTCTCTTTACCTTCACATTACTATTTTTCTTAATTTATGAATTGTGCATTATGAATTATGCATTAATTACCCTTCCAATTCTTTCTGAATAATTTCCTGTATTCTTTCTAATTTCTCCAACGAGGCACTGTTGACAAGTTGAGTAACGTTGGTCAAAAAAGCTTCATTACGCTTCAAGGTGTTCAGCGAATGCGTGGTGTTCGCAGCCATATCTTTGGACGGAATCCACTCCAGCAAATCGTTTGGTGTGCAGTTAAGCGAAAGACAAAGTTTCTCTATTGTCTCGAGCGAGAAACTGTTCATATATCCTCCGGCAATGCGGGTAGCGGATGCCGGGGAAAAACCATGATTCCTGAAAAACGAAAGGGGCTTATTGATGCTCCTTATACTACAAACACGAAGAATATTGACTTTTAGCATAACAATAGAGTTGAGTTTTTCTTATAAACGCCTCTAATGTAGTAAATATTTTCAGAAAAACAATCAAAATATTTAATTTTCAAGTCAGAGTATACAATTTTTCAGTCTATATATATAATATTCAAGTCTGAACATATGATATTCAAATTTGAATATCGTGTATTTAAATCCGAATACACGATATTTAAATATAAACATCATATATCAAAATCAAAGCATACAATTTTCAAATCAGAGATTACAGTATTTAAATCAAAGTAAATAATATTCGCTCATAGAACGCAATTAAACAAAAAACCATCGAATGAATTACTCACTCGATGGAGTTCCTTATTTTCAACTGCTAACAGGGACTTCGTCCGCTGTCAGAGTTGATCCCGCAACCCTGTTAGCAGTCTGAAGGACTCTGACAGCGGTTGAAAATGACAATCTATTTCAGGTATTTTTCCAAAAACCGATCTTGTTCCCACAGCAAGTGCAAGATGTTTTCGCGAGCCACATACGCATGTTGCTCTTTAGGCAAAATCAACATGCGGGCAGGTGCTCCAAGACCTTTCAGCGCCTGAAAATAACGTTCGGTTTGCAAGGTGAATGTGCCCGGATTGTTATCGGCTTCGCCATGCACAAGTAGCATCGGGGTCTTCATTTTATCGGCGTTCATAAATGGCGACATGGCATTATAAACTTCCGGTGCATCCCAGTAATTGCGTTGTTCGCTCTGGAAACCGAAAGGCGTCAGCGTGCGGTTGTAGGCTCCGCTTCGGGCAATACCACAAGCAAACAGGTTGCTATGCGTGAGCAGATTCGCCGTCATAAACGCTCCATAGGAGTGTCCGCCAACAGCCACTTTGGCGCGATTGATATACCCCAACGAATCTACCGCATCGATAGCCGCTTTGGCATTAGAAACCAATTGGTCGATAAAGTTATCGTTCGGTTCGGTTTTTCCTTCGCCGATAATGGGGAAAGCCGCATCGTCAAGCACCGCGTAACCGCGCGTCACCCAATACACAAACGACCCATAGTACGGAAAGGTGAACTCATTCGGATTGGCCGTGCTTTGTCCCGCACTATTTTTATCTTTATATTCGGCCGGATACGCCCAAATAAGCAGCGGCAGTTTTTCGGTCTTCGCCTTGCGGTTGTAGCCCACAGGCAGGTAAAGCGTACCCGAAAGTTCCACGCCATCGGCCCGTTTGTATTTGATCACCTCTTTATATACGTCCTTGATGCTTTCGAACGGATTGGGGAAATGAGTAACCTGTGTCAAGGCATCTTTCTTGCGAAAATTGCGGAAGTAATAATTCGGATATTCGTTTTTCGACTGAATACGGACCAGCGCTTCGCCTTTCTTGAAATCTTCAATATCGAAAATTTCTTCCATCTTATTTGTATAAGCCGATTGGTACAAACGCTCGGTTTTCAGGGTGCTCAGGTTCAATTCGTCAATAAACGGGAATTGTCCTTTTGGCGTATGCCCTTCGCCAATGCGAAACAGGCAGTTGTTTTCGATAGCCAACACATATTTGCCATAGGCGTTTTTCCATGTTTCAAAACTTCCCCGATCGGAATATACATCCTGAAAGTTACGGTCGTCAATCACATTCGGACTTTCGTTGCTGTTCGACGGATTAACCAAATAGGTTTTTTCGTTACGCGTATCATACCAGTCATCCTGCACAATAGCTATCGACGCATTTCCCCAAATGATATTCATAAACCGTTGTGCTGTTTTGGTCATCAAAGCAGGATTCCCGGCAAAAGGCGCTTTCCACAAGTAAATGGCATCGCGATAGTCGGCTTTGGTTTGCGGATCGCCACCATCCAACGCTTCCACATAATACAAGGTAGCAGGCTCGTCGGCACGCCAGTTCATCTGCCGTTTTCCTTTGCGAATTGCCATAAATCCCTTGGGCAGTACCTCCGAAAGCGGCACCTCATTCACAGTTTTCACTTCATTTCCTTTCAGGTCGTAAACAACCGTCAGCTGCGGAAAACGATTCAACGGAACGATATACGAAAACGGTTTGCGCAAGGTCGTGGTGAGCAGATAATTTCCGTCGGGCGAAAAGGCCTCATTGGCATACATATCTTCACCTTTAAACAGGTCGGCTTTACCATCCAAATCTACTTTATATAATTCAGAAGAAGCTAGGGTAATAAAGTTAACCTCGTCGGTGGCATTCTTCAGCAAATCGGGATAAGTACGGTTTTGCGATTTAGAGCCATCGCTCACCGAAACCGTCGGACCTTTGGGTAATTCCGTTTTCGGGTCAATCAGCGCGGGACGATTTTTGGGCAATAGGCGCACCAACAATTGTTTGCTGTCGCGGTACCAGTTGAGCGGATTTCCCAGGTTGGCATTCACCACCGCCCCGGTGAGCCGCGTAGCTTGTGCCGTAACCATATCGAGCACCCAAAGTTCCACGCCTTTGGCGGCAGTATTTGTAAAAGCAATCTTTGTCTCGTCGGGCGACCACGCCACGTAAGCAATGCGGGCATTTACAGGCAAACCTTTCACCTGAACAGGCTCTTTGTCTGCCACTTTCCGCACTTTCAGGTTGCTGATATAATTAGTAGCAGACCCGATATTCGTAATTGGATTAATACGCAATCCGCCCATGCTCATTTCCTGCTGATTCAGATCATCGAGCGTTTTGTACGTGTTGCGATAGCTCAGCAGCATATATATCTTTTTAGTGTCGATAGATACTTGCGGAGCGCGTTCATAATCGGCCAGTTTCATAATACTTGCCGGCGGAGTTTTGTAGGTCAGGTTTTCTTGTGCCATATTATTTGTCAATACTATAAGTGTAAATATTAAGGTTGAAGTTAGTCTTTTCATATAACTCTTGTTTCAAAATTAATTAATCTGCCTATCCGTTATTTATCCTAATGAATCCTGTAGAGACTCAAGGTCGGTGGAAAACAACATCTTAAAGAAAGTCCGACCCCGTACGGGGTCGAAGACAGAGAGCGGATCAATTGTTTCTACCGACATTTGCCCCCTAATGGGGCCGTAAATAGTTTCCATTTTTATTTTAGGACATATATCGGATAATCATTTTATTTAATCTGCAAATGTAAGCCTTTCTTTTGAATTTGACAGAAGAGTTAATTCAGTCAAATTATTTTCAAATGTAATAGAAATGAAAAAGCACAAGTTCAAT
>DATFAW010000455.1:0-18035 GCA_035254165.1 Paludibacter sp. | reverse complement strand
CCACCATTAGTAACACCGCTTTTAGATAACAATACGCTGGATATTAAAGGTCTTGAGCGATTGATTGAACACGTCATAGCCGGCGGTGTTCACGGTATTTTTATTCTTGGTACAACCGGTGAGGCGCAAAGCCTTAGTTTTGGTCTTCGTTGCGAAATGATTAAGCAAACAGCAACGATTCTGAAAAAACGCTTGCCATTGTTGGTCGGAATCTCCGATACATCCTTGGTAGATAGTATCTCATTGGCCGATTTGGCTGCCGAATGTGGTGCTGATGCAGTGGTTTCCGCGCCTCCATATTATTACGCCACCGGGCAGGCGGAATTAGCCGAGTTTTACGAGCAACTCATTCCACAGCTCAAACTTCCTATCTATCTATACAATATGCCAACGCATACCAAGGTGTCATTTGCGCCTTCCACCATTCGCCGCATTGCCGAAAATCCAAAAGTAATCGGGTTTAAAGACAGTTCGGCGGGCGGAGGATATTTTCAATCTATCATGCACGAAATGCGGGATCGTCCGGATTTTTCTATCTTTGTCGGACCGGAAGAGATGATGGCCGAAGTGGTGCTGATGGGGGCGCACGGTGGTGTAAATGGCGGTGCGAATATGTTTCCAAAATTATATGTCGATTTATACAATGCAGCCGTGGCGAAAGATGTGGACAAAGTTCGTGAACTGCACGCCAAAGTGATGCAGATCAGTTCTTCTATTTATACCGTGGGAAGCTATGGATCAAGTTATTTGAAAGGTGTAAAGGCCGGACTTTCCGTGTTGGGAATCTGCAATGACTTTTTAGCTGCACCGTTCAATAAATTTGACGATGAGCACAAAAACAAAATACGTCAGGCTATAGAAAACTTAAAATTGTAGGCTTTCTACATTTCATCTTTCTCTAAATTTAGAATTTTGGGAAAGATTTTTTATGGTAGCTCATACCGCAAGGCTATCACGACATACGACGGGAATAAAAAATCACAAATCTAATACTCGTTCTGAATAATGAAAAATACAAAACTTTACCCGTGGCTGGTGGTCGCTATGCTGTGGTTTGTTGCCCTGCTCAATTATCTCGACAGGCAAATGCTTTCCACCATGAAACCGTCCATGATGATTGACATAGCCGAGTTGGTTTCTGCGACCAATTTTGGACGATTGATGGCCATTTTTCTTTGGATTTATGCCTTGATGAGTCCGGTTTCGGGGCTTATTGCCGATCGCTTGAATCGCAAATGGCTGATTGTCGGGAGCCTTTTTGTGTGGTCGGGTGTGACGCTGATGATGGGTTATGCCAAGACATTTGATCAACTTTACTGGCTTCGCGCTATAATGGGCATTAGCGAAGCATTTTACATACCAGCCGGACTGTCACTTATTGCCGATTATCATCAGGGCAAAACGCGCTCCTTGGCCATTGGAATTCACACTACCGGTATCTATCTGGGGCAGGCACTGGGAGGTTTTGGAGCAACTATTTCCAGTAATTTTTCGTGGCAATCCACTTTTCACTGGTTTGGTTTGTTAGGTGTTGGGTATAGTTTGATTTTGATCTTGTTTTTGAAAGAAAAGAAAGGCTATCTTTTTGATAAAGCCGCTGACAAATCGTTTCTCGAACGATTTCCCAAATCGTTCAATGGCCTTGGTATTTTACTTGGGAATATCTCATTTTGGGTACTTTTATTCTACTTTTCAGCTCCGAGTTTACCCGGTTGGGCTACAAAAAACTGGCTGCCAACATTGCTTTCCGATACGCTTCATTTAGACATGGCACAGGCCGGTCCATTGGCAACTATTACCATGGCTATGGCCTCGTTTGCAGGAGTTTTGATTGGTGGCGTGTTGTCCGATAAATGGGTGCAAAAGAATATGAAAGGACGCATTTATACCGGTGTTGTCGGGTTGTCGATGACCAGCCCGGCCTTGATATTGCTGGGCTACGGACATAGCTTTGCAACCATTTTGGGTGGTGCACTTTGTTTTGGACTGGGATTCGGTATTTTTGATGTCAATAACATGCCTATTCTTTGTCAGTTTGTATCACCGCGCTATCGGGCTACCGGCTATGGATTAATGAACCTGGTTGGAATTTCCTCGGGCGCGTTTATAACAAATTTTTTAGGGAAATCAATTGATGCCGGAAATTTAGGACGGAATTTTGCCATGCTAGGCGTGGTTGTCGTTGTTGCCATTGTGCTTCAGCTGACTATGTTGAAACCCAAAACTATTAATATGACTGAAGGTTGAACCTTTTGAATAATTTGTGTCTAATAAAATGAATAAAAATTATCAATCAATAACAGAACAGGTTATCGTTCTAGCAAAAGAAGTTGCCACTTATATCAACCGTGAGAGTCTGAATTTCTCTTTGGACAATGTTGAGACAAAAAGCAAAAATGATTTTGTTTCGTATGTCGATCAGGAGGCGGAAAGATTGTTGGTGAAAACATTGAAGGAAATTGTGCCCGAAGCCGGTTTTGTAACGGAGGAAGACACCATTGTTAAGGCAAACGGCGAAGATTATCTGTGGATTATTGACCCGCTCGACGGAACGACCAACTTCATTCACGGTTCTACTCCTTACGCCATCAGTGTGGCACTCACCTACAAAGATGAACCTGTGGTTGGGGTTATCTACGAAATTACCCGCGCCGAAACTTTCTACGCTTGGAAGGGCAGTAAATCCTACCTTGATGGCACTGAAATTCAGGTTTCGAAAGTAGATGAACTGGCTGATGCGCTTATCGTTTTCGGGCGGCCGCATCATTACATGGATCGCTATCCCGAACTACTTGCTTCTGTGGATTATTTTATGAAAAATACGCACGGCTTGCGACTAAGTGGTTCTGCTGCCGCTGATCTTGCTTACGTGGCTTGTGGACGTTATGATGGCCGGTACGAATTCAATCTTAAGCCTTGGGACATTGCTGCCGGAGTACTTATTATTCAGAATGCCGGCGGTTTTGTTTGTGACTTCAAAGGCGGTAATAATCATTTTAAAAATGGATCTGTACTGGCTGCTAATGCTGGGATTTTTGAAGAGTTGAAAGAAAAGATTGGGGATTTGTTCGAATTTTAATAGAGTTGCCAAATATAGATTATGATATTACCTCTTAAACTGACCATTGCTTTCTGATTTTCCAAAAATCATTTCCTGTTTTAGCTGGGTACAAAACTCCCTTTTTTACGTCTCCTTTTATTGTAAACATGTCCAATTTTAATAAAATGAGAAATACGAAATCATTGTTCTTTAGCCTAATTGCCATTCTTCTTTTTTCTTCCGCTTTTGCTCAGAAGTCACTTCCTGTTACCGAACGAATCTATCTTTCCGGTCATGGCTGTGATGATATGAAGCAATGGGATTTCTTCTGTACCGATGGCATGAACTCCGGTAAGTGGACGAAGATCGGGGTACCTTCATGCTGGGAATTACAGGGTTTTGGAGAATATCAATACGGTATGCGCTGGTACGGAAAAGCTTTTCCGGATGGTGTTGCCAAAGAAAAAGGTATGTATAAATACGAGTTTGACGTGCCCGAAAGCTGGAGAGGAAAACAGATTTCGATTGTTTTCGAAGCTTCGATGACCGATACCGAAGTGAAGATTAATGGTCAAAAGGCGGGCGAAATGCATCAGGGTGCTTTTTACCGCTTTTCGTATGATATTGCCCGTCGATTAAAATTTGGAAAAAAGAACCTGCTCGAAGTCACGGTAAGCAAAGAAAGTGCCAATGCAGGTGTGAATCTGGCTGAGCGCAGGGCTGATTACTGGAACTTTGGGGGTATTTTCCGTCCGGTTTTTCTGGAAGTAAAGCCGGCTATTCATATTGCTCAACTTTCTATCGATGCAACCGCGGATGGTATGTTTAAAGCCAACTGTTACCTGAACCGTGCCATGGAAGGTGTCAGCCTGAAAACGGTTTTATTTGATAAAAAGGGAACTAAAGTAGCAGAATCGGTTTCAGCCCTGAAAGCTGCGGCAGACTGGTCTTCGATCGAATTATCGGTGAAGAACCCAAAATTGTGGACGGCTGAAACGCCTAATCGTTATACAGCTCAGGTTTCGTTGATTGCAAAAGACGGAACGGTTTTGCATCAGACTTCGGATAAATTCGGTTTCAGAACCATCGAGGTGCGCGAAAGTGATGGATTGTATATCAACGGGGTGAAAGTGAATATCCGCGGGGTGAATCGTCATAGTTTCCGTCCGGAATCAGGGCGCACGCTTTCCAAAGCTAAAAACATTGAAGATGTGCTGTTGATCAAAAGTATGAATATGAATTCGGTTCGGTTGTCACATTATCCAGCCGATCCTGAATTTCTGGATGCCTGCGATTCTCTCGGCTTGTATGTTGAAAATGAATTGGGTGGATGGCACGGTCATTACGACACGACTGTTGGCGTGAAACTGGTCAAAGAAATGGTGGAGCGTGATGTAAATCACCCCTGCGTGACCTGGTGGAGCAATGGGAATGAAAAAGGCTGGAATGATGAGCTGAACGGTGAATTTCATAAATACGATGTTCAGAAACGTCCGGTTATTCATCCTCAGGGCAACTTTGGTGGTTTCGAAACCATGCATTACCGCTCGTATGGCGAAACACAGGATTACCTGCGTAAACCGGAAATTTTTATGCCTACTGAGTTTTTACACGGCTTGTACGACGGTGGTCTGGGGGCAGGATTGCAGGATTACTGGGATATGATGCGTCGTCACCCACGTTTTGTCGGAGGCTTTTTGTGGGCACTGGTCGACGAAGGGGTAAAACGTGTGGATATGAACGGTTTTATTGATAATCAAGGAAACTGGGCTTGCGACGGTATTGTGGGACCACATTACGAAAAAGAAGGCAGTTATTTTTCGGTAAAAGAAATATGGTGTCCGGTGCAGGTGCTCGAAAAATCGATTGATAAGAATTTTAATGGCATCTTCGGCATTGAAAACCGATATGATTTTCTGAATATAAACACTTGCCGCTTTGTATGGAAACAAGTGAAATTTCCAACGGCTGCCGACGAAAAAGGGACAGTAAAAGTATTGAAACAAGGCGAAGTGAAAGGAGCTGATATTGCAGCGCACGCTACCGGAAAGCTGAATCTGAATACGACGATTGATCCGCAGGCAGAAGCTTTGTTTCTGAGCGTTGTGGATTATCGTGGAGAAGAGCTCTGGCGTTGGTCGTTCCCGCTGACTGTTGGCGCACAGACACAAAAAGCGTTAGCCGGTGTTACTCCCACAAGCGAAAAATCGGAAGATAAACTTGTGGTGTCGGCAGGAAAAAACAAATATACGTTCAGTGCTAAAGACGGTGAATTAAAGGCTGTATCCGTAGCAGGTCGCGAAATAAGTTTTGCCAACGGTCCGCGGTTTATTGCCGCCCGTCGTGCCGATCGTTCGCTCGATCAGTTCTACAATCACGACGATGAACAGGCACATGCCAAAGAACGTACCTATACCGAATTTACCGAGGCGGCTGTTTTCAAAGGCTTTGATGTAAAACAAGACGGTGCAAACCTGATTGTTACGGCTAACTATAAACTGGGTAATTTGGATAAAGCACAATGGACCATTGCTCCCGATGGAACGATGACACTGGATTACAGCTATAACTTTAGTGCAGTGGTTGACCTGATGGGCGTGAAGTTCGATTATCCGGAGGAAAAAATGCAACATAAACGTTGGTTGGGTAATGGCCCTTACCGTGTTTGGCAGAACCGTTTGCAAGGTCCGACCTGCGATATATGGGAAAATGATTACAATGATCCTATTCCGGGCGAAACTTTTACTTATCCGGAGTTCAAAGGCTATTTTGCTAATGTAAGCTGGATGAATCTGAAAACTTCGGAAGGTGAAATCAGTATTACCAACGAAACGCCAAACTCGTATGTGGGTGTTTACGAACCCCGCGACGGACGTGATAAATTACTTTATACCTTGCCAAAAAGCGGAATCTCCATTCTGAATGTTATTCCTGCTGTGCGTAATAAAGTAAATACAACCGACTTAATCGGACCTTCATCGCAGCCTAAATGGGTGGATGGGGTGTATACCGGACGAATCGTAATTAAAATGACCCCTAACCCCTAAAGGGGGATTAAGTTAGTCCCATTTCTTATCTTCGTTTTCAAAAAATATAATGATGTCTAAACTTAGAAATACACCTGACAAAAGTAACTTCTGTTCCCCTTTAGGGGTTAGGGGGTCTTTTGTGGTTCTTTTGCTTTTAGTATTTAGTTGTTCCGTTTTTGCCCAATCTTCGCTCTATTCCCAATTCAAAACACCTTCCGCCGAGGCTAAGCCCTGGACATTTTGGTACTGGATGCACGGAGCTGTATCAAAGGAAGGCATCAAAGCCGATCTGAAAGCTATGCACGAAATAGGGTTGGGCGGAGCTTATCTGATGCCGATTCGGGGCGTGGAAGGAAGCACTTATCCGAAATCCGTTTCGCAGCTTACTCCCGCATGGTGGGAGATGGTGCGTTACAGCTTTCAGGTAGCCGACAGTCTGGGTCTGAAAATGGGTCTGCATATTTCCGATGGTTTTGCACTGGGTGGCGGACCGTGGATTAAACCTGCGGAGTCCATGCAAAAAGTAGTTTTCTCCGATACCATTGTTCGGGGAGGGGCTATCAAAAACCTGCAACTCCGCCAACCTGAAACCGTTCAGAATTATTACGAGGATATTGCTGTTTATGCACTTCCGCTCTTAAAGTCCCTCTCCTTGGGAGAGGGACTTAGGGAGAGGTCGATTGTTTCAGTTACAAGTAATAATCCGGATGACTTATTACCCTTTTCTACTCCCGACAAAGATTTTAAAGCAGCAAAACCCTGTTATATTCAATATGCATATGCAAATCCATTCACTTTGCGAACCATTGAAATAACGCCTAGTGGAAACAATATTCAATCGCAACGTCTGGCGGTTTCGGTCAGCGATGATGGTGTGAACTTCCGGCTGGTAAAACAACTTGTTCCTGCACGACAGGGCTGGCAGAACACCGGTTTCAACAGTACGTTCAGTGTGCCGGCTACAACAGCGCGCTATTTTCGTCTTTCGTGGACACCTGCCGGCAGCGAACCGGGCAGCGAAGATCTGGATGCTGCTAAATGGAAACCAACTTTGAAGATAAAGGCTATCAAACTGAGTTCCGAACCGCGGATAAACCAATGGGAAGCTAAATCGGGAGTGGTTTGGCGTGTGGCAAATGAAACCACGGAACAGGAAGTTCCAACTGCCGGTTGTACACCGAAAGATAAAATTATCAACCTGACTGCGTTTGTTCGGGATGGTAAGCTGAACTGTAAATTGCCAAAAGGCAACTGGCGTATTCTGCGTATGGGGCATACTTCTACCGGCCTGACCAATGCTACCGGTGGAGAGGGAAAAGGACTGGAGTGTGATAAATTCTCGCAAGCCGCCGTTCAGAAGCAATTTGATAACTGGTTCGGGGCTGTTTTTGCCAAAACCGATTCGGCGCTGGCACATCGTGTGTTGAAATTTATGCACATCGATAGTTGGGAATGTGGCAGTCAGAACTGGAGTCCTGCTTTTGCCTCTGAATTTCGTGCCCGTCGCGGGTATGATTTAATGCCTTATCTGCCTTTGCTGGCCGGTTATCCGGTAGAGAGTGCAGCCGTATCGGAAAAGGTGTTGCGTGATGTTCGTACCACCATTTCGGATCTGGTTTCCGATGTATTTTTCAAGGTGATGCAGCATAATGCCGTTGCTTACGGTTGCCAGACCTCGGCGGAATGTGTTGCTCCTACGATGGTGACCGACGGATTGTTGCATTTCAAAGAAGTGGATCGCCCGATGGGTGAGTTTTGGTTGCGCAGCCCTACACACGACAAACCGAACGATATGCTAGATGCGATAAGCGGGGCACATATCTATGGTAAAAATATTATTCAGTCCGAAAGTTTCACACAGTTGCGTACCAACTGGGACGAAGATCCGGCTATGCTGAAACCGCTTTTGGATCGCAATTTTGCTTTGGGAATCAATAAAGTGTTTTTCCATGTTTTTGTGCATAATCCTTATATCGACAAAGTTCCGGGCACAACGCTGGACGGAATAGGACTGTATTTTCAGCGCGACCAGACCTGGTGGAAACAGGGAAAAGCATTTGTGGATTATGTAACACGTTGTCAGGCTTTGTTGCAATATGGTCATCCCGTTGCGGATATTGCCGTGTTTACAGGCGAAGAAGTGCCCCGTCGTGCTTTTACTCCCGATCGTTTGGTGCCTTTTCTTCCCGGAATAATTGGCAAAGAACGTGTGGAAGCGGAACAAAAACGATTGGCTAATGTGGGTCAACCCATGCGCGAAATGCCTGCAGGAGTTTCCAATTCCGCCAATAGTTTCACGCTTAATAATTGGGTGAATCCATTAAACGGCTATGCCTACGATTCTTTCAATAAAGACGCTTTGTTGCGTTTGGCGAAAGGGGAAGATGGTCGGATGGTCGTGCCGGGTGGCGCTTCATACAAGGTGCTGGTAGTACCTGCTCAGCATCTGATGAATCCTGATGGAAAAGCTTATTCAAAGGAAGTACAGGACAAAATTGCCGAATTGAAAAAAGCCGGAGTGATTGTACCTGAACTACCTTATCAATCCGATAATTTCTCGGCACTAGGGTTAGAACGTGATGTTATTGCTCCGAAAAATCTGGCATGGACACATCGTCAGGACGAGAAGGCCGACATTTATTTTATATCTAATCAGGAAAGCACCATCAGAACGGTGGATGTTTCATTCCGTATCTCGGGTAAAACGCCTCAGATACTGAATCCGGTTACAGCCGAAATCAGCATCCCGGAACAGTGGAAAGCAACAGGCAACCGAACAGAGCTGAAGCTTTCGTTGGATGCCAATCAATCGGTTTTTGTGGTATTTGAGAAAGACGGGAAACTGAATAAGCCTGAAGCAAATCCATCAAAAACAGCTTCTGCTTCTCCGCTGCTAACCTACAACTGGAATGTGTCATTTGTAAATAATAAACAAACTGTTAGGATCGACAAGCTGTTTGACTGGAGTAAAAGCGAAAATCCCTTGATCCGGTTTTATTCGGGAACGGCTCTTTACCAAACGAGTTTTAAATGGAATGGAACAGCTCAATCAACATCTCTGAGTCTGGGCAAAGTTGGTAATATGGCCACTGTTCGTATCAACGGTATCGACTGTGGAACAGTCTGGACGGCACCTTATGAGCTGGATATTACCAAAGCATTGAAAAAAGGAATCAACACACTCGAAATAGAAGTGACGAATACCTGGGCCAATGCTATAAACGGTTCCGATAAAGGAACGCCGCCATTTCTCGGTATCTGGACAGATGGTAAATACCGTTTGAAAGAAGATAAATTACTTGAATCGGGGTTAATCGGGCCGTTGATGATTATACAAAAATAAAAATAACATTATATGAAACGCATTTCAAAGGTATTATTCATAGGTATATTCTCTGTTTCGGTGCTTCATGCCGAAATCAAACTTCCCGCTATTTTTTCAGATAATATGCTGCTGCAGCAAAACACGCAGGTGAATCTGTGGGGAAAAGCGGAGGCCAACAAAACTGTTAGTATCAAAGCTTCGTGGAGCAAAACTGTTATCAAAACCACAGCTGATGCCAATGGAAGCTGGAAAGCCAAAATAGCTACACCCAAAGCAGACGGCAAGACATACACATTGACTTTGAGTGATGGAAAATCATTGACTCTGAATAACCTTATTTTAGGTGAACTGTGGCTTTGCTCCGGTCAGAGCAATATGGAAATGCCAATGAAGGGTTTTAAAAATCAAGGTGTGGAAGGAGCCAATATGGATATTCTGAAAAGTACGAATCCGAACCTGCGTTTATTCACAGTAAAGCGTAACTCTACTATTCAGGCGCAAACCGATGTGACCGGACAATGGCAGGAAGCTTCGCCCGAAACAGTTAAAGAATTCAGTGCAACGGGTTATTATTTCGGACGGTTGCTGAATCAGATGATCAATGTTCCGGTAGGATTAGTGCTTAGTTCGTGGGGTGGTTCCAGCGTGGAAGCCTGGATGACCGAAGATATGTTGCGTGCATTTCCGTCGGTGAAAATTCCGAAAAAAGAAGCTGACATCAAAGAGAAAAACCGTACGCCAACAACGCTTTATCAGGCTATGATCAACCCGATTGCCGGACTAACCATCAAAGGTGTGATCTGGTATCAGGGTGAAACGAACTACGATCGTGCCGACTCCTACGCTGCTATGTTCAGCACCATGGTAGCCGGATGGCGGAAGAATTGGGCACAAACCGACACGATTCCATTTTATTATTGTCAGATTGCACCTTACGATTATTCGCTTATTACCGAAAAAGGAAAAGAAGTCATTAATTCTGCTTATCTTCGTGAAGCGCAACTGAAAGCCGAAGCAATGATCCCTCAATCGGGCATGGCGGTATTGATGGATGCAGGTTACAAAGGTGGTATTCATCCTTTCAAGAAACAGATTCCCGGAGAACGGTTGGCTTTGCTGGCTTTGACAAAAACATACGGACTGAAAGGTGTTGCTTCTGAAAGTCCGGTTTATAAGAATATTGAAATACAGGGCGACACGGTGATAGTCAATTTTGAACGTGCGCCTATGTGGATTTCGGCTAAGAACTTCGAATCGAAACTGTTTACGGTTGCCGGTGCCGATAAGGTTTTCCATCCGGCTAAAGCCTGGATTGTGCGCAGCAAAATGTACGTAAAGAGTGAAGATGTGAAGAAACCGGTAGCGGTGCGTTATGCTTTTGAAAACTATGCAGAAGGCGATTTGTTCAGCACCGAAGGTTTGCCTGTGTCAAGTTTCAGAAGTGATAACTGGTAACCCCTAAGACTCCTAAGACCCCTAACCCCTAAAGGGGAACAAGAAAGAACCCCCGGCCCCTAAAGGGGAGCATGATTACTTCAGTCTATTTAAATCAAATATTATGAATAAGAGAAATATACAAGACAAAACTAACTCCTGTTCCCCTTTAGGGGTTAGGGGTCTTATTCCCCTTCAGGGGCTAGGGGTTCTTTTATTATTTCTTTTCTTTTGCTCCTTTTCCGAACCCGATTTCACCTGGACGTCACCCTCGCATAATTCTTCCGAATCCATGCCGTGTGGTGGCGGCGATGTGGGTATGAACGTGTGGGTGGAGAATGGTGATGTGTTGTTTTATGTAAGCAGGAGCGGAGCTTTTGATGAAAACAATACCCTGCTTAAACAGGGCCGGTTTCGGGTGCGGCTTTCGCCCAATCCGTTCCTCAATGCTACCGATTTTCGGCAGGAATTGAAACTTAACGACGGTTATGTACAAATCTCGGCCAATGGAACTACCGTGCAGCTTTGGGCGGATGTTTTCAAACCGATTATTCATCTTGAAATTAAAAGCGGAAAAAATATTTCTTCCGAAGTACGTTACGAAAGCTGGCGTTATGCCGATCGCCTGATTCGCAAAGGCGAAGGTCAGCAGAACTCTTATAAGTGGGCGCCTCCAAAAGGATTGCTTACAACGAAAGATTCTATTGCTGCCTTCGGAAATTCCGTAACTTTTTATCACCGTAATCCAGTCCAAACGGTTTTTGATATTACTGTTGCGCAGCAGGGTCTGGAAAGCGTAAAAGCACAACTTTATAACCCCATTGCCAACCTGACTTCGGGAGGTAAAATGTGGAGCGATAACCTCCTTTTTACCGGAACGGAAAAAGGAATTTATGCAGGAACGGATTTTCAGGCTTGGGTTTTCAAAAGTAAAAAAGCCTTTGTAAAACAGACGATAAACATAGCCTTGCAGACCTCGCAAGCTGCAACGGTAGATTCGTGGAAAGCTGATCTGGCAAAAACAGCATCAACACTTAATCCGAAAACCGACCGTAAACAAACTATTGCCTGGTGGAATGCTTTCTGGAACCGCAGTTTTATCTGTGCAGAAGGCGAAGCGGCTGAGCTTACGCGTAATTACACTTTATTCCGTTATATGCTTGGCTGTAATGCTTTGGGTACGGCACCGACGCGTTTTAATGGGGGGCTATTTACTTTCGATCCTGTATTTGTTGATTCGATGCAGGGCTTTACACCCGATTATCGTAAGTGGGGAGGTGGCACGTTTACTGCTCAAAACCAACGGCTCGTGTACTGGCCTATGCTGAAAAGCGGCGACTTTGATCTGATGATTCCTCAATTCGACTTTTACAATAAGCTACTGAAAAATGCCGAATTGCGCTCCAGGGTTTATTGGGGACACGGAGGTGCCTGCTTTGCGGAGCAATTGGAAAACTTCGGATTGCCAAACCCCAGCGAATATGGTTGGAAGCGCCCCGACTTTTTTGATAAAGGGGTGGAATATAATGCCTGGCTCGAATACGAATGGGAAACTGCCCTGGAGTTTTGCCAGATGATATTGGAAACAAAAGACTATAATAATGCCGATATAAGCAGGTATATACCGCTGATAGAAAGTGTAGTTACTTTCTTCGATGAGCATTACCGCTACCTGGCTTTGCATCGCGGACGAAAAGCACTGGATGCCGACGGACATCTGATTCTTTTCCCCGCTTCGGCTTGCGAGACTTACAAAATGGCGAATAATCCGGCTAATACCATTGTAGGTTTGCGTACAGTGCTGAAAACAATGGGAACGAAGGATTCTTTATTGAAAACTATTCCACCCGTTCCGCTTCGGACGGTCAATGGGAAAACAATGATTTCACCCGCCAAAACCTGGGAGCGGGTAAATAATTCCGAAGCACCTCAACTCTATCCTGTTTTTCCATGGAGAATATTTGGAGTGGGAAAAGACAGTCTGGAGATTGCCCGGAACACCTATTTATACGATACGGATTTGCAAAAATTCCGCAGTCACGTAGGCTGGAAACAAGATAATATTTTTGCCGCTTGTCTCGGTCTGACCGACGAAGCCAAACGCCTGAATAAAATTAAGTTGTCGAATGGTCCGTATCGTTTTCCTGCTTTCTGGGGGCCCGGTTTCGACTGGAACCCCGACCATAACTGGGGTGGAAGTGGTATGATAGGCATGCAGGAAATGTTGCTCCAAACCACCGACGATGGTCGGATTCTGCTTTTCCCGGCCTGGCCCCGTGAATGGAACGTGCATTTCAAACTTCGTGCTCCGAAGAACACCACGGTGGAGGCAGAGCTAAAAGATGGAAAAATGCGGGTGATAAGCGTTGTGCCGGAAAGCAGAAAGAAAGATGTAGTTGTGCCTTAATTTCCTTGGGAGTAGGTTGTTGAAGTAACACGGATTAAATGATATCGTTTTTTTCATAGAAATGTATACGATACGGTTGTAATTTTAAGTCCCCTTTAGGGGATACAGGGGCGGTTTTCAACTGTATTTTCCGCCCCAAGCCCCTAAAGGGGATGTGAAATACTATCGTATTTGTAATTCTTTAATTTTGCCGATAATGTCGCACCTACGGAGCTTATTGAATTCGAAACCATGTAATTCTACCATAATGTCGGTACTACGTACCTGTCTTAGCCACGTAGTGGCGATAGTATGGTAGATTCAATTGTTATTTAAGGATAACAGAGCTCCGTAGGTGCGACATTATTTTACAGTAAGAAATACGACATTATATTGTTTCACTTACTTAAGTCATGTATAATGAAATGAAGATAATCATTAAAAGAATATAAACTCCACGTCAGTTGCAGTTACATTTTGTCTATGCTAAACGTCTATTTTGTTGGATGCATTGACTATTTTTGCAAATAAAACAAAGGCTTTTCGGGAGTGATCCCCTCCAACCGAGCCGTCGTCGCCTCCTAAAGAGCCGCCGTCGCCTCCGATCGAACCGTCGTCGCCTCCTAAAGAGCCGTCGTCGCCTCTGATCGAACCGCTGTCGCCTCCAAGGGAGCCGTCGTTTACTCTGATTGAGCAAAGTTTTACTCTGAATGAGTAAAGTTTTGCTCCGAATGAGCAAAGTTTTGCTCCCAACGAGCAAAGTTTTGCTCCCAACGAGCAAATGGAATAAAAAAACAGAACAATATATCATGAAACTAAAACACATTTTCATTCTTGTATGTATTCAAAGTGCTTGTTTTGCACTATCTGCCGCCGAAACTTCCGTCGCCGGGTTTTTCCCTCTGGCAGGCAGCGGCAGGCAGGTATATAACTTCAATACCGGATGGCGCTTTCACCGGGGCGATGTAAAAAATGCCGATCAAACAGATTTCGACGATTCGCGCTGGGAAGTGGTAGCTGCACCTCACACCGTGGAGCTGATGCCTGCCGAAGCCAGCGGATGCCGGAATTATCAGGGCATTGCCTGGTACCGCAAGCGTTTTGTGGTGCCTGCCGCGGCTAAAGGAAAGGATGTGACTATCCATTTCGAAGCCATCATGGGAAAGCAAAAATTGTATCTGAATGGCAAGTTGATTAAAGAGCATCAGGGTGGTTATCTTCCCATTACCATTTCGCTTAGTGATTATGGCGTTCAGGCGGGTGATACCTGTCAGTTGGCAGTGTTGGCCGATAACAGTGACGATAAAACATTCCCTCCCGGTAAACCTCAAATGACCATGGACTTTGCTTACCACGGTGGTATGTACCGCGATGTGTGGATGATTTGTAAAAATAAAGTAGCCATTACCGATGCCATCGAAACCGGAAAAACAGCCGGTGGCGGTGTGTTTGTACACTACGATCATATAAGCGCCAAAAGTGCTGATGTGTTGGTAAATACCGAAGTGAAAAACAAGGGTTCGAAAGCCAAAACGATTACGCTGGAAACCACACTGACTGATATGGCGGGAAAAATAATCAAAAAAATAAGTTCCAGTGTTGCACTTCAGGCAGGCGAATCAAAAACCGTTTATCAGAAAACAACGGTTACGAACCCAAGGCTTTGGTCGCCCGAAGCCCCGAATTTATATCGTGCCAATATTTTGGTAAAAGAAGGAAAAACCGGTCTGGATGGTGGAATCGTTTGTATCGGAATTCGGAAGGCCGAGTTTAGGGGCAAGGATGGTTTTTACCTGAACGGCAAACCCTACGGGCAATTGCTGGGCGGAAACCGTCATCAGGATTTTGCTTATGTGGGCAATGCTGTTCCTAACTCCCAACAGTGGCGCGATGTAAAACGCCTGCGCGATGCCGGTTGCGTGATTATTCGCACGGCGCATTATCCGCAAGACCCCGCTTTTATGGATGCCTGCGACGAACTGGGTATGTTTATCATCGAGGCTACTCCGGGCTGGCAATATTGGAATAAAGATCCGAAATTTGAGCAGGCGGTGTATGAGAATACCCACAATCTGATCCGTCGCGATCGCAATCATACTTCGGTGCTGCTTTGGGAACCCATTCTGAACGAAACCCGTTTCCCGAAGGATTTTTCGCTGAACTCACTCAAAATTACCAAAGATGAATTTCCGTATCCGGGAGCACCGGGCGCTGCTGCCGATTTGCATTCGGAAGGAGTGGCTGACAATTACGATGTAGTATACGGTTGGCCTACCGATGAGGGTAAAGCCAAACAATGTATTTTTACCCGCGAGTTTGGCGAGAATGTCGACGATTGGTATGCGCATAACAATAACAACCGCGCCAGCCGTAGCTGGGGCGAACGTCCAATGGCGGTGCAAACCTTGTCTTTGGCAAAGTCCTACGACGAGATGTTTCACAGCACGGGACAGTTTATCGGTGGTGCGCAATGGCATCCGTTCGATCATCAGCGCGGTTATCATCCCGATCCGTATTGGGGCGGTATTTTCGATGCTTTCCGCCAGCCAAAGTATGCCTATTATATGTTCAAAAGCCAGGTGAACCCCAAGGTACAGGTACCCAATGTAGCAAGCGGACCGATGGTGTATGTGATGAATGAAATGACTCCTTTTTCGGATGCTGCTGTCACTGTTTTCAGCAATTGCGACTCGGTGCGGCTTACGGCTTACGAAGGTAAATCGTGGACAAAACCGGTGGTGCACCAACAGGGAGCCATGCCTTATGCTCCGGTGACTTTCGAAAATGTATTCGATTTTTGGGAGGCGCGTGAGTATAGCTATAAACAAAAAAACTGGCAAAAGGTAAGCCTGCTGGCCGAAGGAATTATCGGTGGTAAAGTGGTATGCAGCGAAAAGAAGATGCCTTCGCGCCGTTCTACTAAAATCCGCTTGACTGTTGACAAGCTGGGACAATCGCTGGTAGCCGATGGCTCCGACTTTATCATTGTAGTGGCCGAAATTACCGACGATAGCGGCAATGTGCGTCGCCTGGCAAAAGACAATATTGTGTTCATCGTAGAAGGTGAAGGCGAAATTATCGGCGATCAGAATATCGGAGCCAATCCGCGTGCTGTAGAGTGGGGGAGCGCACCGGTATTAATTCGTTCCACTACCAAAGCTGGAAAGATTAAAGTAAAAGCGCATGTACAATTCGAGGGTACGCAAGCACCCGCTGCTGCCGAAATAGAATTTGAAAGCGTTCCGGCCGATTTGCCTTTTTGTGCGATGAATGTTCAGGCGGTAAAAGGACTAAAATCTGTTGCTTCGCAAAAAAACATCAAACAACTCACCGATGCAGAGAAACAAAAACTGCTGGATGAAGTAGAGAAACAGCAAACAGAGTTTGGTGAGAAAAAATAAATCTTGAACCCTTTATCAAATGTTTTTTTGAACGCAAATAACACAAAATGCGCAAATAAACGCAATTATATAGAATTAGAATTCTGCAAATAAGATTCAACTTGAATGGTCTTATTTGCGAGAATTTATGTCATTTGCGTTATTTGCGTGCTTTTGATACAGACTCTTAATCAAATAATCATGAAATCAAATAAACTTTCCATTCTCCTCTGCCTTGCGCTGGCATGTAGTTCCGGCCTTTCGGCCAAGGTTATTCTCCCAAAAGTGATTGCTCACAACATGGTGCTACAAAGGCTCAAAACCGTACCTATTTGGGGTACAGCGTCCAAAGGCGAAAAAGTGACGGTGACTTTTGGTGGGCAACACAAAGAAACTGTTGCCGACGATTCGGGTAAATGGATGGTGAAATTGAATCCGATGCAAGCCTCAGAGCAGCCACGCCAAATGACTATCGCGGGTGCCAATACCATTGTGCTGAAAAATATTCTGGTGGGTGAAGTGTGGCTTTGTTCCGGCCAGTCGAACATGGAATATACCATGCGTAAGAACAGTAAAATTCAAGCCACAGTGAAAGGTGAAAAACCGGAAACAGATGATTTGCTTACTGCCAACAATCCGAATATCCGTATTTTCTTGGTTCGTCGTAAGTATATGTCACCCGATTCTACCCACGTCGGTTGGGATGTAGCAAGCGGAGCAGCGCTGAAAGATTTCTCAGCGGTTGGCTATTTTTATGCCAAGGAATTATATGCAAAACTGCATATTCCTATTGGTATGATTTCGTCGGCAGTACCCGGCAGTCGCATCGAACCCTGGATTGAGGCAGATAAGATGAATGTCTCACCCAAATTGAAAAACGGAAAAGTGCTTGAACCGCTTACTGCCGACGGTGGTGATGCGGGTAAGTTTTACACAACGATGATTCAACCGCTAATTCCGTTTTCTATTCGTGGATTCCTTTGGTATCAGGGCGAGTCGGGTTGTTTCCTGAATGAAAATATCCGCTACGCTTACAAACAGAAAACATTAATTGAAAGTTGGCGTGCCGATTGGAATGACCCCAAAGCTCCTTTTTACTTTGTACAAATAGCTCCTTATAATTATTCGGGAGCCAAAGATGTGCGTCCACATTCTACCGATAATTTGCCCGAATTTTGGGAATCGCAGGCATTGGCACTGAAGCTTCCGGGCACAGGCATGGTTACCATTACCGACCTTGTTGACAGTATTGTTGATCTTCATCCTTCGTACAAATGGGAAGTTGGCCGACGCTTAAGTCTGGTGGCATTGAATAAAACCTATAAAATGAAGGATGTGGTTTGTTCCGGTCCTACCTATAAATCCATGAAAATTGTGAACAATACCATTGAAATTGCATTCGACAATATCGGCGCCGGACTTGTAAGCCGTGATGGAAAAC
>DATFAW010000454.1:0-4372 GCA_035254165.1 Paludibacter sp. | reverse complement strand
GTTGGGGTGACATGACCCGAACCGGATTTACAAATAAAAAGGCGACAAAATAACCCATAAAATCTTAGTCTTATGAACTTAACACAAACCCAAACGGCCGAAAATCAAGATTGGAATGATAGTTATTTACTGAATATTGATTCTATCGACAAGCAGCACATAAAGTTTTTTAAACTTTATGATGTAATTATGTCGATGAGTAAAAGTGAAGAGAATAGTTTCAGGTTAAAAGAAGTGCTTGATGAGCTACAAGAGTATGCCAATTATCACTTTCTAACTGAAGAAACTTTGATGCAAAATGCCAATTCACCCGATTACGATCTGCATGTCATTCAACATGATTTTTTTAGAAATAAAATCAACGAATTCCTAATGGCATATAATTATCAGAATAAGGTCTTACTGGATCAGATCGTGATTTTTATGCGAAAATGGTTACTATCACATATTTCCAATATGGATAGAAAATATGTTGATTCAGTGCAACAGTATATGCTTAAAAATAGCTCAAGTAAATAAAAATGACAGGTATGAATAAAAAGTTTATTGAAAGCCCCTTATATCGGTGGTTGCTGTTAATCTATTTTTTCTTGACAGTCTTTTTTCCTCTTGGTTTGTATACGTTACTAGCAGGACCTTCAAAATGGGTTATTGAAGTTGCTCTTAGAAACTCATGGACTGAATACCACGAAAAAATTGTTCAACGATCTGTTATCTTAGGTGTAATCTTGTTTTCAATATTCCTTGCTATAGTTTTGCGAAAACTATTTCTTTCGGGTAGGCCAATAATACGCTATTCGATTCTATTATTTTTTAGTGTGTTATTTTTAATCTCGATTTATATTTTCTCATTTAAACCCCATTTTTTTATCTCGTTATCCGGTGGAAGCCATTCAAACTTGGTTCAAACAACACTTAGTGATAGCGGTGCAAATATTGAATTTGTATTGGGTGCCTATCCTGATTTAAAAGAGCTTAGAAGGCTTAAACAAGTAGGATATACAGGAGTTGTTTCATTGTTGGATGAAATGGTTGTGCCTGCTGAACCAAATCTGATAAGAGAAGAAAATGAAAATGCGCAAAAAGTTGGCATTCAATTAATTCACATTCCAATGATGCCTTGGGTATCACGCAATAATGAGTCAATAAGTAAAATTCAAAAACTTGCCAGGGAAGGGCATGGGAAGTATTTTGTACACTGTTATCTTGGACGTGATCGAGTGAATGTTTTCAGAAAGATAGTTCGGGATATTGGTGTGAAAAGCAAATCTTTACAAAAAGATTTAGTGAGACATATTGAAGATCTTAGAACTTTTGAACGTGGTCCCTATACAAAGCTAGACAAAAATATATATCTGACTCCTTTTCCAACTGATGACGAGTTTTTTGGATATATTGTAAACGGGCAGATTTCATCAGTAGTTTCGATATTGGATCCGAAGTCTCCGGATGATAAAGTCTGGATTTTGCGCGAAAAGAAGATACTTTCGCCTTATGGGGTTAATTATATAAGTCTTCCCATTTTGGATGAAAAAGATGCGAAAGCTATTCGGGTTTTAATAGATAGTTTGCCAAAGATTAAGCAACCAATAATTATTCACAAATACTCATCATCAGATCCTCTTTACAAAGTGCTAGTTAAGAAACTCAAAGTAGTAGAAAAGTAACATTGCCTTTTGGGCTATATATCGCTCTAAAATAGAAGAAGGGAATTTGACTCTGGCCAAATTTCCTTCTTCTATTTGCTGTTGAAGATTTATTTTAGTAAAGCAAAATCAATTACTTCCATAATATCGTTTACATAATGGAACTTAAGTCCTTTGAGGTAAACCGGTTTAATCTCATCGATATCTTTTTGATTATCTGCACAAAGTATAATGTCGGTAATGCCGGCACGTTTTGCAGCGAGGATTTTTTCTTTAATCCCTCCAACAGGAAGCACTTTCCCTCTCAAGGTTATTTCGCCGGTCATGGCCAGATTCTTGCGAACTTTGCGTTTGGTGAACGCCGAAACCAAAGCGGTTGTCATGGTAATACCCGCCGATGGCCCGTCTTTCGGAATTGCACCTTCGGGAACGTGAATATGCACATTCCATTCTTCAAAAAGCTGGCTGTCAATATTGAAACTATCGGCATGTGCTTTGATATATTCCAATGCCAACATAGCCGATTCTTTCATTACTTCGCCCAAATTCCCCGTAAGTGTTAATCGGGGAGCTTTGCTTTTGCTCAGACTCGATTCTACAAAAAGAATCTCGCCTCCAACTTGTGTCCATGCCAAGCCGGTAACAACCCCCGGATATTCGTTCCCCTGGTATTTGTCGCGGCTGTAACGGGCAGCTCCAAGATATGCTTTCAGGTCTTCAGCGGTCAACTCAATATTGTATTTTTCCTCAGTTGCAACTCGTTTGGCCACCTTACGCATCAGCGATGCAATTTGTCTATTCAAGTCACGGACACCCGATTCGCGGGTATAAGACTCAATCAATTGATTAATAACCGGCTTTGACAAACTAAATTGAGCCTCATTTAATCCATGATTTTCTAATTCTTTAGTTACCAGATGTCGGCGGGCTATTTCTATTTTTTCTTCCTGCGTATAGCCACTCACTTCAATCAATTCCATACGGTCGAGTAGGGGACGTGGAATAGTGCTCAGGTTATTGGCTGTAGCAATAAAAAGCACTTTCGATAAATCGAAATCAACATCTAAATAATTGTCATGAAAAGCGGTGTTTTGCTCTGGGTCAAGTACCTCCAGTAAAGCCGAAGACGGATCACCTTTATAATCGGTTGTAATTTTATCAATTTCATCAAGTACAAAAACGGGGTTTGCAGATTCAGCTTTTTGAATATTTTGCATAATTCGTCCCGGCAAAGCACCAATGTAAGTACGACGGTGACCACGAATCTCAGCTTCGTCGTGCAAACCACCCAGCGAAACACGTGTGTACTTTCTGTTTAATGCCGTCGCAACAGATCTTCCTAACGAAGTTTTCCCAACTCCCGGAGGGCCATATAAACAAATTATAGGCGATTTCATATCTCCTCTCAACTTTAACACAGCCAAATGCTCCAAGATACGATCTTTTACCGTATCCATGCCGAAATGATCGTGGTCAAGCACTTTCTTGGCATGTTTCAGATTAAAATTATCTTTTGTATATTCATTCCACGGCAGTTCGAGCATGGTTTCAATGTAATTCAGCTGAGTAGAATAATCGGGTGAATGTTGGCTCATCCGTTCTAATTTTTTCAATTCTTTATCGAATATCTTAGCTGTAGCTTCATTCCATTTCTTCTCACTTGCCCGGGTTCTAAAATCAGCAACATCTTGCTCTATCGAACCACCACCCAGTTCATTCTGAATGGTTTTCATTTGTTGCTGCAAGAAGTATTCACGCTGTTGTTGATCAATTCCTTCTTTTGCCTTATTCTGAATTGACATCTTAATTTCCAACAACTGAGATTCTTTATTTAGCAATTCCAAGAGCTGGTAACCACGCTCCATTATTTCGTCTATTTCGAGCAGTCGTTGCTTTTCGTGTACATTTAAACCGAAATTCACACAGACATAGTTGATCAGAAAGACCGGATTTTCGATATTCCGGATAGCAAAGGCCATTTCAGGAGAGATTGCGCCAGAATCATTAATTATGTTGATGGCCAGATCTTTAATTGACGACACTAAAGCTAAAAACGAACCATCACCCGGTTCGGGCTTAATATCATCTATCAAGCTAACTTTAGCTTTCATGTACGGTTTCATTGTTTCCAATTCACCTAAGCGAAAACGCATCTTGCCTTCTAAAATAACCGTTGTGGAATTATCAGGCATTTCAAGGATCCGAACTACACTTGCCACAGTTCCCAATGGAAACAGCTGATCAATAGTAGGATCATCGAGTTTCTTATCAATCTGGGAACAAACCCCTATCAACAAATCATTCTCATGCGCAGCACGAACTAATTTTAATGATTTTGAGCGTGCGACAGATACCGGCAGTAAAACTCCCGGATAAAGAACCATATTACGCAATGGTAAAATTGGAAGAACATCACCGGAATTTATGTTTAGGTCATACGAACGTTCATCTAACGAAATAATTGGAAACATATCAGAAGAACCTAACATATCATCAGAAAACAGATTATCAAAAGGATTGCTCATTATATTTATGAATGTATTTTTACTGTCATTATGGCATAAATGCCTGATTGAATATTTTCGTGCAAAGACTTGAATAGTTTAATAATTTTACTTAGAACAATATATCTACTTTTGAAATCTTTGTGAGAACAGTAATTCAATTGCCGTGCCAAAAAAACATCTGACATTTTGGAATGAAAGTTAATCGCAGGAATGGATAAA
>DATFAW010000453.1:0-6663 GCA_035254165.1 Paludibacter sp. | reverse complement strand
TGAAGGCAGAATAAGTTCGGAGGCTTTGCAAAAAGAACTGACTAAACAACGAAAGGCTTTTTCTGAAATTGAATTGTCGAATTCAAATAATATTGATTTTTCAACAGTTCTTAAAAAGGGAGAAAAGAATCTTATCGTTTTTAATACTGACAAGTATGCAAATGTAAGTCCATTTATAGATGCATTACGCTCAGGTTCTAAGAATTATGACCTTACACTTCTCGAACAATATAGCTGGAGAAATCAAATGGAAAAAGGAGTAAAAGGTATACACATGTCACCTTTTATTTCTGATTTTAATCCTGAATTGATTAATAATTTCAATCAGCAATTTGAGCATTTTTACGGCAAGAATGTACCCGCTGAATTGCCCCGGTATGATGTGCTTGGATACGATTTGACTAATTATTTTATTACCTATATTCATTTGTACGGCAGTAAATTTGGGACTAAAATAAGTCCGGTGAATTCTACAACAGGCATTCAATCGCAACCGCTTTTCGAACGCGGTTCATCAAACTCAGGATTTATTAATCAACGCGTTTATTTAGGAGAAGACAAAGCTCAATAAAATGCTGAATTTCAATATATGAGAAAACTATTTATTTTCGTTTTAGTCACATTCTCTATCTCTGCTTTTACTCAAAGCCGCTTAATTGCTCCCGAAATCTATGTTGGAGCGAATGTTGGTGTGACCGAATCGATGGTTACTTTTAATCCTTCGGTTAAGCAAGGGTTTTTGCAGGGATATAATGGAGGCCTTGTATTTCGGTATATAGCAGAGAAAAATGTAGGGATGCAAGCTGAGTTGAATTTTTCGCAACGTGGATGGAAAGAATCTTCGGGACGGTATACTCGTCAATTGAATTATATTGAGCTTCCATTCATGACTCATATCTATATCGGTAAGAAAAATCGGTTCTTTATAAATCTGGGACCGAAAATCAGTTATTTAATCTCTGAGAAAACGATACTAAATCAAACCACAAACTCCACAGAATTGCAACAAATAGCTTCTGTTCAACATCCCTTTGACTATGGACTTTGTGGTGGTATTGGCGTTCTCTTTAATATAAAAGGAAATATATTCCAGCTCGATTCAAGAGTTAATTACTCGTTTAGCGATCTGTATCCTAATAGTAGAACAGATTATTTTGATAACTCTCATAATTTGAATCTATCCGTCAATTTAGGCTGGTTGATTCAAGTAAAGTAAAATTAGCTTCTGTGTTATACCAATGGCTAAACTGTTTTCCAATAGTTTAGCCATTTTTTTCTTGCCAGGTTGTTGTGATAAAGATTTCTGGTGTTGATCTTAGTGGGCAATAGTGCTTGTTTGTCAATGGAGATATTTGATTATTATGGCAGGGCTTGCTTGCAATATCAGTAATTATTTGTACTTTTGGTCGACCAATTTTAAAGATAACTGACATAAATAAAATCAAGTATAAAAATATTAGCAAGAGATGAAAACAAATTATGAAATCCGGTATGCTTCGCACCCCGAAGATGCAAAAAAGTATGATACTGCTCGTTTAAGAAAAGAACACCTGATTGAAACCGTATTCGCAGGCAATGAAGTAAATATGGTTTACTCTCTGTACGACAGGTTAATTGTAGGCGGAGCAATGCCCGTTAACGAAGTGCTTACCCTCGAGGCTATTGATCCTTTGAAATCAACTTATTTCCTTTCACGTCGCGAATTCGGAACTTTCAATGTAGGTGGAGCCGGAAAAATTACTGTCGATGGAGTTGTTTTTGAATTAGGTTACAAAGAAGCTCTTTATTTGGGCGCGGGTGATCGCAAAGTTACTTTCGAAAGCGTAGATGCCAAGAATCCGGCTAAATTCTACTTTAACTCTGCTCCTGCCCATAAAACATTCCCCGATCGTAAAATAACCAAAGCTGATGCTGTTGTAGCAGAAATGGGTTCAATGGAAGGTTCCAATCACCGGAATATCAATAAAATGTTGGTGTGCCAGGTATTGGAAACATGCCAACTTCAAATGGGAATGACCGAACTTGCTCCGGGAAGCGTTTGGAATACTATGCCAGCGCATACACATAGCCGTCGCATGGAAGCTTATTTTTATTTCGAAGTACCTGAAGGAAATGCAGTTTGTCATTTTATGGGCGAAGCTACTGAAACCCGTCATATTTGGATGACAGGTGATCAGGCGGTTATTTCACCTGAATGGTCTATTCACTCGGCAGCTGCAACCAGCAATTACACTTTCATTTGGGGCATGGCCGGCGAAAACTTAGATTACAGTGATCAGGATTTTTACAAACACACAGAATTAAGATAAATGGCCTCCCCAACCCCTCCGAAGGAGGGGCTATTAGTCATGTAAAATTAAATATATTAACGATAACAATCTTCTTGAATTCCCCCTTTGGGGGATTGAGGGGGCTAATAAAAACATTATGAACCAATTTGATTTGACAGGAAAAGTAGCTCTTGTAACTGGAGCTGCTTATGGTATTGGATACGCCATTGCAACCGGATTTGCTAAAGCCGGCGCTACCATTGTTTTTAATGACATTAATCAGGATTTAGTAGATAAAGGATTAGCAGCTTATGCTGCCGATGGTATTAAAGCTCACGGATATATTGCCGATGTAACCAACGAGGACCAAATAAACTCCATGGTTGCCCAAATAGAAAATGAAGTAGGTGTTATTGATATCCTGGTGAATAACGCCGGTATTATCAAGCGTATTCCTATGTTGGAAATGACAGCTGCTGAATTCCGTCAGGTAATTGATATTGACTTGAATGGTCCGTTTATTGTTGCGAAAGCAGTTATTCCAAGCATGATTAAAAAAGGTCATGGTAAAATTATCAACATTTGCTCTATGATGAGTGAATTAGGACGCGAAACAGTTTCGGCATATGCTGCAGCCAAAGGCGGTTTAAAAATGTTGACCAGAAATATTGCTTCAGAATATGGTGAATTCAACATTCAATGTAATGGCTTGGGCCCGGGTTATATCGAAACTCCTCAAACTGCGCCCATACGTGTTCCCGGGCATCCATTCAATGAATTTATCATAGCCAAAACTCCTGCTGCACGTTGGGGAACTCCGGAAGATTTGATGGGACCGGCTGTTTTCTTAGCTTCGGAAGCTTCTAATTTTGTAAATGGACATGTTTTGTATGTCGATGGCGGAATTTTGGCTTATATTGGAAAACAACCAAAGTAATTTACAACTCACAATTAATAATTATGAGAAAAATCGGGTTCTCGATATTGGCTTCACTCCTACTCGTTTCCGGTACTTTTGCACAGCAAACTATTGTTGTGACAAACAATACGGGCAATGACAGAAAAGGAGAGATTGTAGAAATAAACGTTTCTGCAATAAAAGCATCTTTTGGTACTAAGTCTTATGTTTTGAAAGACAGTAAAAATAAAGAAGTAGCATACCAACTAGTCAAAAATGGAAATAAAACTCCTCAGTTTTTGATTTTTCAGGCCGATGTAAAAGCAAATTCAACTGTCAGTTATTCCCTTAAAGAAGGAAAACCGGCAGTTGTAAAACCAAAAACATTTGCACGTTTTGTACCGGAACGGAAAGATGACTTTGCATGGGAAAATGACATGGCTGCATACCGTATGTACGGACCGGCCCTAGCAAAAGAAAATCCAAGCAATGGCGTTGATTACTGGGCAAAATGCACCGATGAGTTAGTTGTTGACCAACGCTATAAGGATGATATCTACAATGAAATCTCATATCATATTGACCATGGTAAAGGATTGGATTTCTATAAAGTAGCACATACCCTGGGTTGTGGTGGAATAGCACCTTTTGCAGCCGGTAAATTATGGGTTGGAGATCATTTCAATAGTTATAAAGTAATTGAAGTAGGACCGTTACGTTCTGCATTCAAACTGGTTTATGATTCAGTTAAGGTGGGTAATTCATTCTATAAAGAAGAAATCACCATCACTTCAAATGCAGGTTCTATTCTAAATAAAGCCGAAGTAAAATACATTGGCGCTGACCAAAAAATGGAATTAGCCGCCGGAATATTTTTGCATGAAGGACAAGGTGTTTTAAAACAAAATGCAGCGAATGGTACTTCGGCTTATGCTGAGGATGCTTTTTCAGATGCAAAAGTGCCTTCCGGACGTGATTATATTGGTGTTCTTATCCCGGCAAAAGGATGTAATGTGATTAAAGATGCTGATCATGCACTGGTTATAGCAAACTACAAAGTGGGTGATTCTTTTACCTATTATTTTGGAGCCGGTTGGAGCAAATGGCATTATGCAACAGATGCTGATTGGTTCAAAGCTTTGAATCAGTTTGCTGAAAACACAAGAAAACCTTTGAAAGTAACGCTTAAATAGAATTCAATATCTATTAATACCGAATCCCCGTTTTCGAATGAAAGCGGGGATTCTTTTTATGTTTGGGAAAATTTCAGTAATTTTGCAAATGAATCGAATTCGATTTATCTGTAACACAATTCAACAATAAACGACATGTCATCAATGATTCTCCATATCGAAACTTCCACCAATGTTTGTTCTGTCGCACTTAGCGAAAACGGCACATGTCTTTTCTCCAAATCAAATGCTGAAGGAATGAATCATGCGGCTTTGCTGAGTGTTTTTATTGCAGAAGCGCTTGAAGTATTGAAGGCTACAGATAAAAAACTCACTGCAGTGGCTGTTAGCAGTGGACCGGGATCGTATACCGGTTTGCGAATTGGTGTTTCTACAGCTAAAGGTTTGTGTTATGGCTACGGAATTCCGTTGATCGCTGTCAGTACGTTGGAAGTGCTCACTGCACAGGCTTTGCAATTGATAAAAGATGCTGAAAACGCTTTGTTTTGTCCCATGATTGATGCGCGGCGTATGGAGGTGTATGCTGCTTTCTATAATGCAAAAGGTGAAATTAAAAGGGAAATCTTGGCTGATATTATTGATTCAGATTCATACTCCGAAATACTAGCCAATCAGCCTGTTTATTTCTTTGGAAATGGTGCTGAAAAATGCCAATCAACGCTTACTCATCCAAACGCCCGCTTTATTGATAATTTGGTTCCGTTGGCTGAGAACATGATCTCTTTTGGCGAACGTGCATTTGCCGAAAATAACTTTGTGGATGTGGCTTACTTTGAACCGTTTTACCTGAAAGAATTTCAGACTACAACTCCAAAAAAAATATAGGAGGCTGTATCAGAAGCACGCAAATAACGCAAATCACACAAATTTTCGCAAATAAGGCTTTTCAAGTTAAATGTAATTGTCAGATTTTTAATTCAATAAAATTGCGTTGATTTGTGTTGTTTGCGAACTTGCGTTCAAAAAATACTTTTGATACAGCCTCCTATATATTTCCGATTCTAAAATTTAGTGAGTTATTTCTTTTTACCAATTTTATCGTATTGCTGGTCTGCATTAATTTCAGTGTACTTTGGAGCATCCATCATTGCCACAAGTGCACGCAAAACAGGGCCTTCACCCATTGGATCATCTTCTTGCGTTGGCCGGTTATAGTAGTATTGTAAAGAAGGCATAATGCCGGTTCCAACACAAATTGCCGTCACATCTCCTTCCGGAGTGATTTTTTGCATCATTCCTTTTAATCCCTGTTCGGCCACATAAATAAAATCGGGATGAAGCCATCCTTCTTTTACTCCACGTGCAAGACCAAATACAAACATGGCTGTACCGGTAATTTCTTCATAAGAATCTTCTTTATCTAATAATTGATGCCACAGTCCATTTTTCCCTTGGTAGCGGGCAATTCCACTTGCTTGTTGCTGAAAGTTTTTAATTACAGCATCACGGAGTGGATGATTCTTTGGCATTCTTGAAAGCAAATCGGCCTGAGCCATGAATAACCAACCGTTGGCTCTGCTCCAGTGTGCTACGCCATGTTCTTTATTATCGGTGTGATAGCAATGGTAATAGAGCTGTTTTTCGGGACACCACAAATATTTATTATAATTCAGAACCTGATTGGCTGCATCAGTAAAATATTTCTGATCACCGGAAAATTGCCCCATCCGGCATAAGAATGAAATAGCCATAAAAGAATCATCAGCCCAGATTGTATTCTCGTGTGGCCAAATGCGGGCAATAGTTCCGTCGGATAAACGGGGCTCTGATGTATTTACATGATCAGCTGTTTGATTTATGTATTTCAAAAAGGCATCATTCGGATAACGTTCTTGCAATTCAATTAAACTGGCACCCATCGGTCCATTGTCGTCAAGTCTTTTTCCACGGAAAAGCATACACCAATTCACATCTCTGACAGCCTTCCAACCTCCTTCAGCGAGAGTCTGGTCATAAAGTTTTTTGAAATACTCCATATTACCTTCGTTAAATACAAAATTCATGTTTTTCAGGACATATTTTTCGTATTTTTTATCTTTCAACTTATCACCAAGTTCCATAATGGCAATATTGGTTACACCATTTGTATAATGCCAATTGTTATATTTTGAATGTACCCGAACATCCTTCGAAAGCGGAATATTCTTTACAGTTTTGTATGTTTCCCCTGTTTTTTTATTTTCAAACAAATAGGTTGTGGAGTTAATAACTCTGTCAGCTATTTTTCGGGCTGCTTCTTCAGGTGTCATTTTATTTTGGGCATGCATCGAACTAATGCTTAAAAAAATGAATGAATATGAGA
>DATFAW010000452.1:0-2794 GCA_035254165.1 Paludibacter sp. | reverse complement strand
AATATTGTTTCAAACAATTACAGCGTTTTTCCCAAAAATCAAAACTGATGCCGACAGTAATTGTAGAAAGCAAATCATTGTTGAAAATATTGGACCCATTTAGACCTTTGGGATTATCATATTTCGGATTATTTTCCATGTTATCCGAGAATAAAAGCAATCTGTTTGACCATTGGGCAATAAAATTCCAACGTTCGGCTAATTTCACTTTCATACCAACGCCAAATGGTATGAATGGTTCCGGGTGTTTCTGATTGATATATAAATCAGTCATCATACCTGCACCGGAAAATATAAACGGAGAAAATATCCTGCTGTGCCGATTGAACGGATTATTTTCCAAGTCGAAAAAGTTGAACTCCAAACAAAGATCCCCAACATTAATTCCGTTGTCATTTACAAAAGAATCATTTGCACCAACAAGCTTGGTTATTCTTGTAAACTCAGCTTTTACTGCAAAACGCGGATCAAATCTATATCGAAGAAAAGCTCCATAAGCGGAATGCATATTAGTGAAAAGCTGGCTGTTGGCATCGCCTAAATAATAAGAGCCGCCGCCTGCTACTCCTATCTCAGCCCGGTAATTGTCCTGCGCAAATGTATTGGCTGATATAGTAGCCCACACAAATAAAGTAAATAATCTAATTAGTTTTATTTTCATACCCTTTTTCAAATAGTATAAGTAATTAGACGCAGAACGTTTTTTTCGACTTTAAATTATATCGTTTAAAACATAATCCTGCAACAAAAGTAGTGATAATCTTTTAATGATAATAAATTGCCCCTAAAGTGAGGGGTATATTTAACATATTATTGCAAATATACTGAGTTAGTAGTAAAACGGGTTTGTTGAATTATAACGAAGCTTAAAATGCTACTGTTTAGAGCAGCTTTGAAGAGCCAGATTCTCTTTTCTTGTCATTTCGGCTCGTAATTCGGGGGTGTTATCGGCCTGACCGCACAGATGCAGAATACCATGAATTAAGATTCGTTGTAACTCGTCTTCAAAACTTACTTCAAATTTCTCCGAATTACTTCGCACAGTATCAACGCTGATGAATATATCACCGGAAATTATTGACCCTTCGCTATAATCAAAAGTGATAATATCGGTATAATAATCGTGTTTAAGATACTGATTATTCACTTCCAAAATACGTTCGTCAGAGCAAAAAATATAGGCTATCTCACCTACTTTTTTGTCGTACGCGGCGGCTGTGTCTTTAATCCAGCGGGTGATTTTCTGTTTTTGAATGGTTGGAAGCTTGACTTCTTCCGCAATATATTGTATCATTACGCTTTATTGTCTAAGTGATAAATAATTAAAGGTAAAAGCAATCTAACTTTAAACCTGTGACATCGCCAGTTTTTAATGAAAGAATAAATACCCTAACAGGATGGCTGCAGTAATTCCAACAGCATCGGCAAGAAGTCCGCAAACAATCGCGTAGCGTGTATTTTTAATCCCCACAGAGCCAAAATAAACTGCTATAATGTAGAATGTTGTATCGGTAGAACCCTGAATGATACTCGAAAGCCGTCCTACAAATGAATCGGCTCCATGCAGTTTCATAGTTTCGATCATCATGCCACGCGCACCACTGCCACTCAACGGTTTCATCAGTGCCGTAGGAAGTGCATCAACAAACTCCGTGTTGACTCCGGTGAGCCCCACCAACCAACGAATGCCATCGGTCAGGAAAGTCAGGGCGCCTGAAGCCCTAAACATACCGATGGCAACCAAAATGGCTATAAGATAGGGAATAATGCCGATGGCCACATGAAATCCTTCTTTTGCACCTTCGATAAATGAATCGTACACATTCACCTTCCGGACTAAAGCCATAACGATAAAGCTGATGATAATGGAAAAAAGTATGAAGTTGGCAGCGAAGCTCGAATACTGTGCAATTTGTTCTTTGGGTAATCCGCTCAAAAAGTAAATAATGCCGCAAATGAGTAAGGACAAACCACCTAACGTTCCAACAACCACACGGTTGAAAAGATTTATTTTCTGTACTACAGCCACGCTGATAAGTCCGGCTATAAAGGCTATAAATGTAGCTAACAGAATGGGAATAAATACATCAGCCGGATTTACCGCTCCGAGTTGAGCCCGATAAACCATCACGCTAATGGGAATAAGTGTTAATCCGGCGGTATTCAACACCAAAAACAATATCATGGAATTGGATGCCTTGTCTTTGTCGGAGTTAAGCTCCTGCATTTCGCCCATAGCTTTCAAACCCATGGGGGTAGCAGCATTGTCGAGGCCTAACATGGTTGCTGATAAATTCATAAACATACTGGCCAATGCCGGGTGACCTTTGGGAATTTCAGGGAATATCTTCACAAAGAAAGGTGCTACCATTCGAGATAACCGTTCAAGGACACCTCCTTTTTCTCCTATTTTCATTACGCCCAACCAAAGTGACAGAGCACCGGTTAAACCCAATGAAACTTCAAAACCTGACTTGGCAGAGCCGAAAGCAGCAGTCATGATATCTGAGAAAATCTGTGTGTTGCCAAAAAAAATAAGTTGTATGCATGCCACTATGAAAGCAATAACTAAAAAAGCAATCCAGATATAATTTAAAATCATATTATTTTGATTGAATAATTTTCTTCGTTAATTCAGAATGAGCACAAAAGTACATTTTTTTTTGTTTTACCCAACATTTATTTCTTTTGAACAATAGCTGGAATTGACATTATATAACCTGAATCATTAATTATGCACCTTCAGAGTTCATATACCGGGTCCATTTTGACTGGTTAAAGTACAAGAGCCTCC
>DATFAW010000451.1:0-5356 GCA_035254165.1 Paludibacter sp. | reverse complement strand
TGGGATGGTTTTAATAATCTATTTAGAGAATTACTTCCATTTACAGAAGATTTTGCACTAAAATCAAATTTTCATAAGTTTTATACTTCCCATAAAGAATACTACTCGAAACAGACAGCTCGTTTAAACCAGTTGTTGCCTGTGAAAAAAATATGGAAGTGGTTAGAAGCTGAATTTCCAAAGAGAAAATGTAATTCATATAAAATTATTTTTTCGCCACTTATTGGAGGTTCACATAGTACACAAATTTTTTTTACCCGAAACCCAAAAACAAATAATGAGTTCTGCGAAATAGTTATGTTTATCTGTAGTGCATATAGATATGATATGGATGATAAATTAACAGAGAAACAGAAAGAAGGATTAATGTCAGGTGTCGTTTTTACAGAAATCGATCATAATTATGTGAACCCGGAAACAAGTAGGTATAGGGATGAAGTATCCAAAGTTTTCACAAAACAAAACAGTTGGTCTTCGCCAAATGAGAATTGGTATAATGATCCGATATCGGTGTTTAATGAATACATGACACATTCCTTATATTGTTTATGGATAAAAGAGAATTATGATGAAAAAACAGCAGACTTTATAATAAATATGAGAGAAGACCTAAACGTAAATAAAAGAGGGTTTTATAAATTCAATGGATTTAATCGTGAACTAATGCGATTGCATAAAGAAAATCCAAAGGCAAAAGTTTCTGATTTATACCCACTAATTTTAAAGTGGTGTAAAGAACATTGCAGCTAATTTCTTTGAATAATTATAGTTGATTTTTCTTATTGATATTTCCACCTTTGTTCGTGAAATAATTTAATGATGATATCTAGGACTGAATGAAATTTAAAAATTACTTCCAGCACGATGCCATGGATTGTGGTCCGACTTGCTTACGCATGGTGGCGGCTCATTATGGTCGTGTGTTTTCGCTCGAAGGACTGCGTGAGAAATCATTGATAACCCGCGAAGGTGTATCCATGCTGGGACTCAGTGAAGCTGCCGAACATATTGGTTTTCGTACTACTGGTGTAAAGGTATCGTTTGAAGATTTATGTGAAGCACCCTTACCGTGCATTGTTCACTGGAATCAACAACATTTTGTGGTGGTGTATGATATTAAAACTCCCTCTTCTCGCTTCTCAATTTTTCCCTCTCCTCAAGGAGAGGGGGCAGGGGTGAGGTCGAGAGGGGGCGGGGGTGAGGTGATTTATATTGCAGACCCAGCTGCCGGGAAACTGAAATATACCCGTGAAGAATTTTGCCGTTGCTGGATCAGTACCAAAGACGAAGGAGTAGATGTGGGCGTGGCATTGCTGCTGGAACCATCCCCTGATTTTTACGAATTGGACGACGAGAAAGTAAACCGAAAGGGCTTTTCATTCCTTTTTTCTTACTTGAGACCTTACAAAAAACTGATCATTCAGCTTTTCCTGGGACTGCTCTTTGGTAGTATATTGCAGTTGATGTTACCTTTTCTTACCCAGTCTATTGTCGATTTTGGGATTAGCGGGCAGAATATCGGATTTATCTACCTGGTGCTGATAGCCCAGTTGGTTTTGACGTTCAGTAGCTCGGCGGTTGAGTTCATCCGTGGCTGGATATTGTTGCATCTCGGCACGCGTATAAATATCGCCTTGGTTTCCGACTTTCTGATAAAGCTCATGCGTTTACCGATGGGGTATTTTGATACCAAGATGGTGGGTGATATTCTGCAGCGCATCAACGACCATACCCGCATCCAGAACTACCTGACCAATTCCAGCCTGAGTATACTATTCTCAGTTTTCAATATCGTTATTTTTAGTGTCGTATTATTACTTTACAGTTTTACGATTTTTACCATTTTCTTTATTGGGAGCTTCTTGTATTTTATGTGGGTTTGGCTATTTATGAAACGCCGTGCCGAACTGGATCATAAAAGTTTTGCGCAAAACTCAGCCAACCAAAGTAACGTGATACAACTGGTAACAGGTATGCAAGAAATAAAACTCAATGCCTGCGAACAACAAAAACGCTGGGAGTGGGAGAGGATTCAGGCTAAGCTATTCCGCTTGCAAATTAAAGGTTTGGCATTGGGGCAGTATCAGGATTCGGGTGCAATACTAATAAATCAATCAAAAAATATAATTATCACTGCTTTAGTGGCAAAGTTGGTTATTGATGGACAAATGACCCTGGGTATGATGATGGCAGTACAATATATCGTTGGACAGCTAAATAGCCCTGTCGATCAACTGATATCATTCTTCCGGCAAACACAAGATGCCCAGCTGAGCCTGGAGCGTTTGAGCGAAGTGCATGACCGGGATGATGAAGAGTCGAAAGATGAAACCCGCATCCGTGAAATACCAACGAATAAAGACATAACTCTCAAGCATGTTACTTTTGGGTATGATGCAACTTCGATAGGTGAACCGGTGATAAAAGGGATTCAACTTAATATTCCTGCTGGGAAACAAACTGCGATAGTAGGTACCAGTGGCAGTGGTAAAACCACGCTGATTAAATTGTTGTTGGGCTTTTATCCCCTGCAGAAGGGAGACATTCTACTGGGTGAAAACAACCTGAAAAATTATAGCATACGTGAATGGCGTAAACAATGTGGCGTGGTGATGCAGGATGGTTTTATCTTTTCGGACTCTATTGCCAAAAATATTGCTCCCGGAGTTGAGATTATTGATAAGGAACGACTATTGAATGCTGTGATCACGGCTAATATCCGGGAGTTCATTGAGTCTTTACCTTTATCGTACAACACGAAGATAGGGAATGAAGGACACGGATTGAGTCAGGGACAAAAGCAACGGATACTTATTGCGCGCGCTGTTTACAAAAATCCTTCTTTTGTATTTTTGGATGAGGCCACCAATGCCCTTGATACAAATAATGAGCGGGTGATTATGGATAACCTGCAACGATTCTTTGAAGGGCGCACTTCGGTGGTAATTGCCCATCGGCTAAGTACCGTGAGAAATGCTGACCAAATTGTAGTGTTGGAAAAAGGGGAGATTGTGGAAATAGGGACGCATCAGGAACTGACAAAGAAGCAGGGAGCTTACTACAGGTTGGTGAAAAATCAGTTGGAACTTTAACCAGTTATCAATTATCAATTATCAATTATCAGTGAACAGTTATCAGTTGAAGAAATAAAATGAAAGAATCGGATAAAATAGAATTACGTAGTGAGGAAGTGCAGGAGATATTATCTCGTCCGCCTCATGCACTTATCAGATATGGTATATCTGTTATTTGCGGGGTAATGATAATATTATTTACCGGAAGTTTTTTCTTCCGCTATCCGGATGTTGTACAAGGCGACGTAATCATTACGACTGAAAATCCACCGGTATGGCTGGTTGCCAAATCTACGGGGAAAATAAAAGAGTTGTTGTGTTGTGATAAACAGTATGTAAACCAGGGAGATGTGTTGGCCGTAATTGATAATCCGGCATTGACAAGCGACGTACAATTGGTAAACAGACTCCTTTCGAAGGTGGTAGTTACTGATCTGAATTTCTATATTCCTAACGAGTTATTGTTCCAGTCGTTTGAATTGGGAACTTTGCAGTCTAATTTTTCAGCATTTACAAAGGCAGCAATGAATTATGATAATTTCCTGACTTTAAATCTGACTACCCAGGAAAAAAGCTCTGTACAGAAACAAATTGTGAATCGAACAGTTTATGCATCCAACCTACAAAAGCAGGTGGAAATGAAACAGCGTGAATTGGCTATTGCTAAGTCGGCATATGCAAGAGATAAATCATTATTCAGCCAGAAGATAATTTCGGCGTCCGATATGGAAACTGCGGAACAAACATATCTCAACAAGCAGCAAGAGCTTCAACAGCTTCAAACTTCTATGTCGCTCGAAAATGTAGAATCATCGCAGATGAAAGAGTCGGTAAATAAACTTTCATTGCAATACTTGCAGGAAAAGCATCAATTATTCTCCGAACTGAAATCGGCTCAACGTGAACTGCTGGCAGCTATTGAAAATTGGCAACAATCTTATTTGCTGGTAGCGTCGCAATCCGGAGTTGTTACGTTCAATACCTTTTGGAAGCGGAATCAATATATAAACGCGGGTGATAAAGTGTTTGCTATTGTTTCACGGAAGCCCGGACAATTGATTGGCAAAATAAAAGTTCCTGCTTCCGGTTCCGGCAAAGTGAAAGTAGGGCAGATGGTCAATATTAAAGTGGCTGGGTATCCATATCTTGAATACGGACTTTTGCAAGCTAAAACAACAGGCAAATCGCTTGTTTCAACAAATGATTATTATGCTGTCGAAGTCGCATTCCCAAAGGGCTTACGTTCTACAGTGAATAAAGAGCTCAAATTCACAGGAGAATTAAGTGGTACAGCCGAAGTAATTACTGAAAACCGGACGTTGATCGAACGTATTTATACGCCACTTAGATTGTTGGCAAATAAGTCCTTTGAGTAAAGTATCTTCCCAATTATCTAAAACTCTTTCACCACGTCTTCAAACTTCAATGTCTTATTCACCTTATGTTTTTTGTATTCTGCCACAATGGTGCAGCATTCGGTGTAAGCATCATGTTCGAAAAAAAGTATTTGATTTTTGGAGGCGGCTTCGTCGAGCAAAATTTTCTTTTCTTCCATACCCAAAAGCGGATTTGTATCGTAGGCCGAAATCCATGCCAAGGGTACATTAGCAGCTAGCGGAATAACATCGCCAACATATACCAATGTTTTATTTCCCAGATTGATATAACTGACCAACTGCCCGACTGTGTGACCATTAAAAATACGAATTTCTACTTCAGGGCAAATCCACTGGTTTTCGTTTACCAGTTTCAGTTTTCCGGCTTCCTGAACCGGCAACATGTTTTCCGGAAAATACGAATCGCCTTCACGAACATTTGGATTCAGAAAATTATTCCATTGTGTTTCGGCAACCCAATGCGTTGCATTCGGGAAAACAAGTTCTGCTTTCGATCCGCCGGCATTGTACATGGTGGTTCCCCCGCAATGATCAAAATGTAAATGAGTAAAAATTACATCGGTGATGTCGGCACACACATAGCCAAGTTTGGCGAGTTCGGTGTCAAAACTAATTACCTCCTTAAAACCATAATATTTTAGGTAGTTGAGTTGCTTATCGCCGGTTCCGGTATCGATCAATATGCGCCTCTCACCCGTGTCAATCAGCAGGCAGCGCATTGACAGGTTGCAATAATTTTCTTCATCGCATGGATAGCGTTTTTTCCATACTTTTTTAGGCACCACGCCAAATGCAGCACCACCATCCACGTGAAAATTTCCGGCTTCTATCTTATATAGTTTCATATTTGTAGTTTGAAAGTCATTAAAGTTATAAAGTTGTAAA
>DATFAW010000450.1:0-3486 GCA_035254165.1 Paludibacter sp. | reverse complement strand
TATTAACGAGCGTAAGACTTTGATTAAGAATATCAGCACAGAAATAGGTTTAATGGATGTGGAGATCGTAAGGCTGAATGAGGAAAAAACCAAATTGGAAACCAAGTTGTCTACTCTCAAGTCGGATTATGCAAAATTAGTTCAGGAAGCGCATATCAACCGGAGTTTATATGCCAAAATCATGTTTGTGCTGTCGGCTAAATCCTTTGATCAGTCGTACCGTCGTTTGCGCTATTTGCAGGAATATACCGATTATCGGAAACAACAGGTGCGCGAAATAGAAGCAGTTAAAACTGAGATCATACATAAAAATGACAGCATTAATACGCATAAGGTTACCAAAGTAGAAGTTGTAAAACAGAAAGAAACCGAGGCTAAAAATCTGACAAAAGATGAGCAAAAGGAAAAAATACAGCTTACCGATTTGCAAAAACGAGAAAAGAAACTACGGGAAGACCTGAAAAAACAGCAAAAGAAGGCCAACGATCTGAATAATAAAATAGAACGGTTAATTGCCGAAGAAATCCGTAAGGCCGAAGCCAGGCGAGCTGCCGCAGAGGCCCGGCGTGTTGCGGCAGAAAACAAACGTGTTGCGGCAGAAACGGCTAGACGTGCTGAAACAGAAAGAAAACGTATTGCCGAGGAAAAAAGACGCAATACCGAAGAACCCAGATATAAAACTTCAGCTAAAACTGAAAAGAAACAGGAGCAAAAAGCAAACACGATAGCAACACGCCCGGCTAAGACAGTACCGCCAGTTAGTATGGCGGCTTCATCTGCTAGCTCAACATCTGTTCCGGTTTCTATGCTGACTAAGGAAGAAACATTGATTTCCGGTAACTTCGAACGAAATATCGGGCGTTTGCCATGGCCAACTTCCAACGGATTTATCAGCGGACATTTTGGAATCCAGCAGCATCCGATTTTGAAGCATGTAACCACAAACAATAAGGGAATTTATATTAAAACTCCTTCGGGAAGTACTGCTCGTGCGGTGTTCGAAGGAGTGGTTACGCAACGGTTCTCTATTCCAGGAAGTAACAATGCAGTGATTATTCAACATGGAAATTACCGGACGGTATATGCTAACCTGACACAGATTTTTGTTCGCGAAGGCGACCATGTAAGCGCTAAGCAAGCCATTGGGAAAATATACACTGACGATGATAATGACAATAAAACCGAATTGTATTTTCAGGTTTGGAATGGTAAGAATATCCAAAATCCTGAAAACTGGATTGCACGGTAAGAATACCCCAACCCCTAAAGGGGGCTCTTAGGGAGTATGGCTTCGATTTGATATAGTACAAAAATTGATTATAATATTTTTATATACAAACTAACTTTTATTCCCCTTTAGGGGTTAGGGGTCATATTATTTATGGAAGAATTTGTAAACGAGTCGCAATTGGTCGATTATGGCGATAGCAACATTATTACCCTCGAAGGTCTCGAGCATGTTCGTCGCCGTCCGGGGATGTACATCGGTAAACTGGGAGATGGTACACACTCCGACGATGGGATTTATGTACTATTGAAAGAGGTGCTGGATAACTGTATCGATGAATACCGCATGGGTGCAGGCAAAAATGTAGAGGTGCGTGTAAAGGATGGCCACGTAGAAGTGCGTGACTATGGGCGTGGCATTCCGTTGGGAAAAATGGTTGATGCCGTATCGATCATGAATACCGGTGGTAAATACGACTCCAAGGCATTTAAGAAGTCCGTAGGGTTGAATGGGGTAGGTACGAAGGCTGTAAACGCACTTTCGGCATCGTTTGTGGTGCAAAGTTTCCGTGATGGACAAAGCCGTAGGGCTGAGTTTGTACAAGGGAAAATCGTAAATGACAGTGATATCTTTGACGAGCCAACTTCTGAACGTGGAACTTATGTTTATTTCGTGCCGGATAATACACTCTTCAATGATTTTGTTTACAAAGACGAGTTTATCGAAACCATGCTGCGCAACTATGCGTACCTGAATACCGGGCTTTCAATTAACTTCAATGGAAAGAGAATCCTTTCGAAGAACGGATTGACTGACTTGTTGAATGAAAACATAACTGCTCAACCACTTTATCCTATTATTCACCTGAAAGGTGAAGATATCGAGATCGCATTTACCCACAGCGATCAATATGGCGAAGAGTATTACTCGTTTGTGAACGGGCAACATACTACACAAGGTGGAACGCATCAAAGCGCATTCCGCGAAGCGGTAGCTCGTACCATTAAAGAGTTTTATGCTAAAAATATGGAAGTCACCGATATACGTAATGGGATCATTGCTGCGGTGGCTATCAGTGTGGAAGAGCCTGTTTTCGAATCGCAAACCAAGACTAAACTCGGTTCACGCGATATGTCGCCATCAGGTGGTATTTCGGTAAGTAAATTTATTTCCGACTTTCTGAAAAAGGAACTGGACAATTACCTGCACCGCAATAGCGAATCGGCCAATATCCTGCTCCAAAAAATACAGGATTCGGAAAAAGAGCGTAAAGCCATTGCCGGGGTAACCAAACTGGCTCGCGAACGTGCCAAAAAGGTGAACTTGCATAACAAAAAGCTGCGCGATTGCCGTGTACATTTTAGCGATTCGCTCACAAAAGACGAAAATAAGAATCAGGCAATTGCAAACTCTTGTATTTTTATTACCGAGGGTGATTCTGCAAGTGGTTCAATTACTAAAAGTCGCGATGTGAACACCCAGGCTGTATTTAGTCTGCGTGGAAAACCGCTGAACAGTTACGGGTTGACGAAGAAAATCGTTTACGAAAACGAAGAATTCAACCTGCTGCAAGCGGCATTGAATATCGAGGAAGGCATTGAAGGCTTGCGTTACAACAAAGTCATTGTGTCGACTGATGCCGACGTGGACGGTATGCACATTCGCCTGCTGCTCATTACTTTCTTCCTACAGTTTTTCCCCGATTTAATTAAGAAAGGACACGTATATATCCTTCAAACACCACTCTTCCGGGTGCGAAACAAGAAGGAAACCGTATATTGTTACTCGGAAGACGAACGTCTGGCGGCTTTAGCGAAACTGGGTGCTAATCCTGAGATTACCCGATTTAAAGGTCTTGGTGAGATTTCGCCGGACGAATTCAAGCATTTTATCGGAAAAGATATACGGTTGGATCAGGTGACTTTGAAAAAAGAAGATGCCGTGTCCGATTTATTGTCATTTTACATGGGTAAAAACACACCCGAACGTCAGAACTTTATTATCGATAACCTGGTGGTAGAAGAAGACGTTGTTAGTTGACAGTTTGAAAACCAATACTTAATTAACGTGAGATTCTGGAAACGATGCTTATCACTTCCTAAAACGATGCTCATGAGTTTTTGACCACAAGTTAGTCTGTTGACAAACATTGTTCATCAGATAGCTATACATTGATAAAAATAATCCGGATTACCCATTATGCCCATATCCTACTACAATGAAAATGACTCCAGAGAAGTCAATCCCGATGAGTACTT
>DATFAW010000449.1:0-4241 GCA_035254165.1 Paludibacter sp. | reverse complement strand
AAATTGGGAATGGGGTATGAATTTTCCTCTGTTTGTTCCCGGCAAGATTACGTCTTGTCAAATTTACAAAGGTCTTTCGAATAAACAATTCGATAGATTTATGTGTAATTTGCGAGCTAAGTTTGGAGGAATAAATGTTGAAAAACGTGATTTGCTGCGGACGATGATCAAGTACAAGTCAAGCAATGATCAAGGTATATACTGGATGATTTCCGATCAGACTCCCGCTGAACAAAAAATACATTATTGGACAAAACTCCTGCACCAAGACACGCCAATATTAACAGGCACAGAACAATTAGCCCGAAAATTTGATTATGCAGTTTTCTATGCAGAAACAAAGTGTATTAAAAGAGGATATTATCAATGTGAGCTAATTCCGATTACGCTTGAGCCTACTCAAACTACCGAATTTGAGATAACCGAAAAATATGCACAGTTGCTTCAAAAAACAATTGAAACTCAACCAGAATACTGGCTCTGGTCACATAGACGATGGAAGTATTCCCGAGTTTAATTAACCCGCCAAATTTCTAATTATCTTATTCATTATTGACCTTTTTATGACTACAGCTATCGTCATTCTTAATTGGAATGGAGAAAATTATTTACAACAATTCCTGCCTATTCTTATTGAAAACACTTCACTTTCAAGTGCTGAGATTGTTGTAGCTGATAATGCCTCAACAGATTCATCACTTTTGATTTTAAAAGAAAAATTTCCAACAATAAGAACAATTGTTCTAGATAAAAATCATGGATTTGCTGATGGTTACAACAAGGCATTGGCGCAAATAGAGGCCGATTATTATGTTTTGCTAAATTCGGATGTTGAAGTAACGCCAAATTGGCTGGAACCACTGATAGACTATATGAATGAGCACAATGAAGTAGCAGCTTGCCAACCAAAAATCCGTTCTTATTTTAAACGAACACACTTTGAACATGCCGGTGCAGCTGGTGGATATATTGATCGCTTTGGTTTTCCCTTTTGCAGAGGGCGCGTTCTTGGAACTGCAGAAGAAGACAAAGGCCAGTACGATAACATTACCGATGTATTCTGGGCAACAGGCGCTTGCTTAGTGGTACGTTCTAAAATATTCTGGAAAGTAGGGGGGTTGGATGCTGATTTTTTTGCACATATGGAAGAAATAGATCTTTGCTGGCGTCTGAAAAGCAGAGGCTATCGTATAGTATGTATTCCGGCAAGCGCCGTATTTCATGTAGGTGGTGGAACATTGAACGTAGAAAGTCCATATAAAACTTATCTTAATTTTCGGAATAATTTATTGATGCTATATAAAAATCTGCCCACCAAATTATTGAATTACACAATGTTCTGGCGATATTTATTTGACTATGCCGCCGCCTTTCAATTATTTATTACAGGAAAACCCAAGAATGCAATAAGCGTGTTTAAAGCCCGATTGGATTTTAAGCGCATGCAACCATATTTTGAAGAAAAACGCAAGCAAAACATCTTATATTCAACTACAGATAATCAATCGGATATATTTCAAAAAAGCATTGTAATTGAGTATTATTTAAAGAGACGGAGAATATTCAAATCATTGTTTAAATAGCAAGTCAAACAAATTCCCATTTTAGAACTTAATAAAAACAAAAAGAACGAGTCGTATAGCTCGTTCTTTTTGTTTAAAACCGGATTTAAAATTATCCACATCTCGAATATCCACAGCTACTACATTTCAAGCAGCCTTCTTGATAAACCAATGTTTTTTGTCCACACTCAGGACATGGTTGTTCTTTGAGCTGAGTGCCATCGGGAATATATTTTTTCAAAGCACGCTCAACTCCAACTTTCCATGTGTTTATAGATTCACTATCCAACTGGAGGCCAGACACCAGCTTAATTACCTGATCAATAGGCATTCCATAGCGCAAAACACCCGAAATAAGTTTAGCATAATTCCAGAATTCTTTATCGAATTTATGCGACAAACCTTCCACTGTTGTTTTGTAACCACGTTTGTTTACAAATTGGAAGTCATAACGTTTATTTCCTGTTTCGTCAACAGTTTTAATTATTTTTCCTTCAGTGACGGTTTTAGGAAGCAGGATACCTTCCTCGTCATCAGCCAATCCGGTAAAAATTTCGTAAGGACGACCGTTGCTAGACAGACCCACAAATGCAATCCATTTATCTTTTGCATTTTGGAAACGAACAATATCACAATCAAGTTCTTTTGGTCGTACTACATGCTCCCCTTCGTAGCAGAAACAGTTTTTCTCTCCTTTTTTCTCGTCCTTCTTTTCATCTTTTTTGTCTTCAACAGCAATAAGAACTCCGGCACGCGAACCATCTCTATATACAGTTACCCCTTTACAACCACAGCGCCATGCTTCTTCATATAATTTGCCAACTAGTTCTTCAGTAGCATCGGCAGGCAAATTGATTGTAACACTGATTGAGTGATCTACCCATTTCTGAATACGACCTTGCATTTGTACTTTTTTGAGCCAATCTACGTCGTTCGCAGTCGCCTTGTAATATGGCGATTTTGCAACAATTTCATCAACTTCTTCTTTAGTGTAGTGCTTTGTAGTAGAATAGCCATTTGCTTCCATCCAGGTGACAAACTTATGATGGAATACAACATACTCTTCCCATGAATCACCATTTTCATCTACAAAATCTACACGAACATTCTTGTCATTCGGATTTACCTTGCGTCTTCTAGTATAAACAGGCATAAATACCGGCTCCACACCCGAGGTGGTTTGAGTCATAATACTAGTAGTCCCAGTTGGCGCAATTGTCAAACAAGCAATATTGCGACGGCCATATTTTGCCATTTCTTTATATAATCCTGGATCAGCTTCGCGTAAACGTTGAATGAACGGGTTTTTTTCTTCACGCTTTGCATCGTAAACCGAGAACGCGCCACGTTCCTTTGCCATTGTTACCGATGAACCATAGGCAGCCAAAGCAACGGCTTTGTGTACTTTTTCCGAAAAATCTGTTGCTTCTTCAGTTCCATAGCGGTATCCCATGGCAGCTAACATATCGCCTTCGGCAGTGGTTCCAACACCCGTCCTGCGACCTTGTGAGGTTTTGGTTTTAATCTTTTCCCAAAGTTGAAACTCGGTATTTTTGATGGTGTTATCTTCCGGATCAGATTCTATTTTTGCAATAATCTTGTCTATTTTTTCCATCTCGAGGTCGATAATGTCATCCATTATACGCTGAGCCAATCCAACGTGCTTGTGGAATAACTCAAAATCGAAAGTTGCTTGAGGCGTGAAAGGATTATTGATGTATGAATACAAATTGATAGCCAATAAACGGCAACTGTCGTAAGGGCAAAGCGGAATCTCTCCACATGGATTTGTAGATACGGTTCTGTAACCCAAGTCGGCATAACAATCCGGAACTGATTCGCGAATGATAGTATCCCAAAAGAGGACTCCGGGTTCTGCCGATTGCCATGCATTGTGAACAATTTTTTTCCAGATCGCATTGGCATTAACTTCTTTTGTAAACCATGGATTATCCGAAACAACAGGATATTGCTGGATAAAAGGTCTATTGTTTATAGCCGCTTCCATAAAATCATCGTGCAGTTTCACTGAGATGTTTGCTCCTGTTACTTTGCCCGATTCCATTTTAGCATCAATAAACGTTTCCGAATCCGGGTGTTTAATTGAAACACTAAGCATGAGAGCTCCACGACGTCCATCCTGAGCTACTTCTCTCGTTGAATTCGAGTAACGCTCCATAAATGGAACTATACCGGTAGAGGTTAAAGCTGAATTTTTCACAGGAGAACCTTTAGGACGAATATGGGAAAGATCATGACCAACGCCGCCACGACGTTTCATTAGCTGAACTTGTTCTTCGTCAATTTTAATAATGGCGCCATATGAATCAGAATCACCATCAAAACCTATGACAAAACAATTGGAAAGCGATGCAACCTGAAATTCATTGCCAATACCAGTCATAGGACTGCCTTGAGGAACAATATATTTGAAATCACGAAATAATTCGAAAAGTTCATCCTCAGATAAAGGATTTGGATATTTTTTTTCAACTCTGGCTACTTCTCTAGCCAAGCGACGATGCATATCGTCGGGATTCAATTCATAGGTATTACCAAATGAATCTTTGAGCGCATATTTGGTTGCCCAAACTTTGGTTGCTAAATCATCACCTTTGAAATATTTAAGAGTAGACTCTTTTATTTCTTCTGCAGTAAATGTTTTTGGTTCCACGATAA
>DATFAW010000448.1:0-3320 GCA_035254165.1 Paludibacter sp. | reverse complement strand
AACCATCCAGTTATCAGTATTTCAAATCTTTCATTTATGTAACCTCATAATTAATTGATATGAAAAGAATTATTGCATTCAGCTTATTTACCCTACTTACCTTTCCATTATTTGCCGGTTCTATTATCAAAGGTAAAGTCGTAGATTCTGACAGCCAATCTCCGTTGCAATATGTAGATGTTGCACTATTCAAACTTGGATCTAAAAGTCTTATCAGTGGGGTAACTACCGATTCGCTCGGAACATTTGCGTTATCTACGGTCGAAGATGGAAAATATACACTTCGCATAACTTTTATCGAATATGCCACTACCATCAAAATTATAAGCGTTAGTGGCAAACCGGTAGATCTTGGAATAATAAATCTAAAGGGAATTTCCAGAAACCTGGGCGAAGTTGAAGTTATAGGGCAAGCACCTCAAGTACGTTTTGAGGCTGACAAAAAGGTATTTAATGTAGACCAGAACATTTCTGCTGCAGGAGGTTCGGCATCGGATATTTTAAAGAATATTCCATCGGTAAATGTGGATGTACAGGGAAACATTACGCTTAGGAATAATGGCAATGTGGAGGTCTGGATTAATGGAAAAGCTTCGGGATTAACCGCCGATAATCGTGCGCAAGTGCTGGATCAAATGCCGGCTGAAAGCATTGAGTCGGTAGAAATCATGACAAATCCTTCTGCAAAATACAATCCGGAAGGTTCCGCCGGCATTATTAATATCGTAATGAAAAAGAATCATAAAGCGGGTTATTACGGTAGCCTTTCCGGCGGTTTGATGTATCCGTTTGGAGGAAAACTGGGTAAATCGCTAGGCGCAAGCATTAATTATACTGGCAGTAAAATAGACACTTATATCAATTTAGGCTATCGGGCAATGAATTTTCAGGGAGGTGGCTATACCGATCGTTTTACTACTCTTGGCAGCAATACAACCTTGTTGAATCAAGACAGAACCATGACCAATGCTTTCTCCGGACTTTTCACCAGAGCGGGCATAGACTATCATTTTGATACAAAAAACACGATTGGCATTTCCGGTTTTGGTTTGACAGGCAGTGGAAATACAACCAACGATATTAATTATTTATTAACGAATCCATTATCCGGTTTGGCAATGCCTTTGCGTCAGTATACTCAGAATAATACAGGAACGTCAACACGTCCAAGTCTAAATCTGGACCTTGATTATGAACACGACTTTGACAAGAAGGGATCGACCTTATTGGCAAACCTGTCTTATTCGTCACATAATCGTGGAAGTGACAACAGTTATATACAAAGCGACCTGTTATCCGATCATAAATCCGAACTATCGCAAAACTCGACCAACAACAGTAAAACCGGGGAATTTAAATTAGATTACACAAATAAAATAAACAAGGACAGCAAATTGGAAGCGGGCTGGCAAAGCGACGTAACCAACACAACCACGTCATCTTCCGGCTACGACAATTTGGCTTTAAAAGACATTCCTTCTTATTACAATAAATTTGATTATGACGAACAAATTCATGCTGCCTATCTGACTTACAGCAACCATATTGATAAGCTAAACATTGAAGCCGGTTTACGATCTGAATATTTCTGGAAAAAATCGACAAATACAACTGCTACCCTGATACAACCTATTGCAGCAAAGACCTATTTTGAGCTTTATCCCAGTCTCTATTTGACATACTCATTGCCAAATGACAATGAGTTGCAGTTAAATTATACCCGCCGGGTTAATCGTCCGCGCGGACAACAAATAAATCCTTTCCGCAATTATTCCGATTCAACCAGAATTACGTATGGTAATCCAAACCTGGATCCTGAATTTTCATCAGCAATGGAATTGAATTATATAAAAACCTGGGGAGAACAAATCATTTCGGCGTCATTGTATTATCATTATACCAACAACGTGATAGAAAATGTACAATTTTTAAATAAAGGAATAATGGAAAGCAGTTATTTAAATGTTGCCAATTTGCAAAATTCCGGATTCGAACTTATTTCCAAAAACAGATTATGGAAAATACTGAATCTGACTTCTACACTAAATTTGTATTACAGCAAACTGGATTCTTCGGTTTATGTTAATCCCTACAATTCAAGCATTACAACTACTATCCCCGGACAAACCAATTTTTCATGGACGGCGAGTATTCTGGCAAGCCTTACGTTAAGCAAATCGTTATCCGGGCAAATTACAGCACGATATGCTTCACCACAAATAATTGCTCAAGGAAAGAAGCAAGAAAAATACTCCATCGATCTTGGGGTTCGCAAAATGTTTATGGACAGAAAGCTAACTGTGAACCTGAATGTTAGAGATCTATTGAATACAAACAAGGATAGATCAACAACTTCCGGAGCAGGATTTAATCAGTCTTCAGAATCCTATTTCCACACCCGGATGATTAACCTTTCCGTAAGTTATAACTTTGGAAACGCAAAACCAAAAAAAGAGAATGTAAAGAAAAAAGATAAATCGACCGATACCGATATGGACTTGGAAGATATCGAACAATAATTAATCTCTAACTTTGAAGCCAAAAAGCGTTCAACTAATTGAATCGGTTGAACGCTTTTGGTTTTTGAGCTATGATTGAGCCATTTACAATCTCCTCCTGAATTCAGCACAAACTAAAGCCGTCGCCACCCCGACATTGAGCGATTCGGAAGTAGCCTGACCTGCAGGGAAATTGGGGATCAGCAACCGCTCGGCTACTAATTTTTCTATTTCAGCCGAAATGCCGTTTCCTTCATTTCCCATCACGATAATTCCATGTTGGGTTAATGATTTATTATAAATATTTCCACCATCCATAAAAGTGCCGTAAACAGGCAGTTTTTCGGCCGCTGTTTGAAGAAATTCAGCTAAGTTGACCGTATGTACCCGAACCCGCGCCAAAGCTCCCATGGTGGCTTGCACGGTTTTTGTATTAAATGCATCTGCAGAATGTTCAGAACAAAAAATATCGGTTATGCCAAACCAATCGGCTATTCGTATGATAGTTCCCAGGTTTCCCGGATCTTGAACATCGTCCAGCGCCAGGCTTAGTTTATGGCTTAGTTCGTTTTTGTTCCAGGTGTAATCTGGTTTCACAAAAACAGCTAAAACACCTTGCGGACTTTTCTGACCGGATATTTTATTGAATTCATCACCGTCAACCTCAATTATTTCATCGGCTTTGAATTGCTTATGTTCACTTAGCCAACCGGATGTTGCAGCCAGTATGGAACAATGAAACGCCGGAGCCAGGTCAAGCACCAGTTTGGTTCCTTCGGCCACAAAAAGTCCGGTTTCGTCACGAAACTTCTTTTGGGAAAG
>DATFAW010000447.1:0-5602 GCA_035254165.1 Paludibacter sp. | reverse complement strand
TACACCATTCTTTAAGATCTTTACTTCTTCAAAAGTATCTTCGGCTCTGTCGTAGAGCATCAATCCGTTAATGCACCCAATCCAAAAACGACCGGACGAATCTTCAAAAAGTGTCCGGACATAATTATTTTTAAGCGTTTTTGGATTTCCCGCCACACTTTTATAAGTTGTGAATTTGACACCGTCGTACTTGTTCAGTCCGTCCTCGGTGGCTATCCAAATATAATTACGTCTATCCTGATATATTGTGTTTATTAGGCTGTTAGACAGTTCTTTGTCGGTAGAATAGAAAGTTCCGATCTGGGAATAAACAGGAGATGTTTGTCCTAAAAAGAGCAGAAAAAATAAAGCGAGATGATGCTTTTTCATGAATATGAGAAATAGAAGGTTGCACTTTGAAAGGCAAAGTTACTAATATATGACAACAATTTTTGAATAAATACATCTTTTTTGCTAAGACGCTGAAGAATGTAATGTTGCAGAAAATTGATGTAATATAAAACTAAGCATGTATTCTCAAAATATAAGCATAGTGACATTAGACGTCGAAAGAAAAGCGACTTATCAAAAGAATAAGTTGTTTCTTTGAAAATCAACTGAATGCCAGTGTAATATAGACGATTAAAATGAAAGTTCTAACTTTTACGAATGGATGTTGCAAGTGCAACTCTATCCCGGTTAAAAGAAGAAGGGGCTGTATCAAAAGCACGCAAATAACCCTTAATTTTCAAACTACAAACTAAGGGTTATTTATGTTCAAAAAAGACTTTTGATACAGTTTCTTTCTTTTACCAGTTTATTTCGGATCGCCCGTTTTCTTTCAGGTACTTATTGGTCAGCGAGAAATGATTATTACCGATAAAACCCCGGTAAGCTGAGAGAGGAGAGGGATGTACCGATTTTAGCACAAGATGCCGGGTAGTGTCGATAAATGCTCCTTTTTTCTGGGCATACGATCCCCACAGCATGAAAACCAGGTGTTCTTTTTCGGTAGCCAGTTTGTGTATAACTGCGTCGGTAAAGGTCTCCCAGCCACGGTTTTGATGCGACCCGGCCATATGTGCCTGTACGGTTAACGTAGCATTGAGTAGCAACACGCCTTGTTGTGCCCAGCGGATAAGATTGCCGCTTGCGGGCATTGATTTACCTAAGTCGCGCTCTATTTCCTTGAATATGTTGAGTAACGAAGGAGGAAAAGCCATGCCATCATTCACCGAAAAACAAAGACCGTGTGCTTGTCCGTCTCCATGATAGGGATCCTGGCCAATAATTACCACTTTCACGTTGTCTATCGGACATTGATCGAAGGCATTGAAGATAAGTGATGCAGGTGGAAAAGTCAACCTGGTTTTGTATTCATTGCGTACAAAGTCAGTGAGCCGTACAAAATACTCTTTATCAAATTCGGTTTTTAATGCTTGTTTCCAAGATGGTTCTATCTTTACTTCCATGGGTTTTCAGTTAGCAGTGATCAGTTATCAGCTATGTGTCAATAGTTTTCACTTTCACAGTTTTATTTTTATTCTCTCTATTGTCCTTATTTCTCTTTTCCGGTTTGTCATTCACTGATCACTGTTGACTGTTCACCGCTTTTTGTAGCTGTTTCATGGCTTTTTCCAGAATGCTTCGCGGACAAGCCACATTCAGGCGTAAGTGATATTCGCCACCAGGTCCGAAAATAGTACCTTTATTGAGTCCCAATGCAGCTTTCAATGAAAAGAATTCGTGCAAATCATTGGTTTCCATGCCTAGTTCCTTGCAGTCAAGCCACACCAGGAATGAAGCTTCGGGAATCATTGGTTTTATTTGCGGAATATTATTTTTCAGGAAACCGGCAATGTACTCTACGTTGGCTTGTACATAATCAAGCATTTGTTTGCGCCATTCTTCGCCGTTCTCATAAGCTGCCACAGCTGCTAAATAGGCAAACATGTTTCCGCTATTCATTTCGGAGGCTTCCAAAAACTGGGCAAAGCGCTGGTGCAATTCAGCATTCGGAATAATGTAGGCCGAACTGATTAATCCCGGCATATTAAACACCTTGGTTGGAGCCATAAACGTAACCGTGTTCTGTTGGCTCCACTCCGTAGCGGTTGCAAAAGGCGTGTGTTTTGTATTTCCCGGCAACACCATGTCGGCATGTATTTCGTCCGAGACAATTGTTACCCGATGTTTCTCACAAACTGCCGCCAGTTGTTGCAATTCGTCTTTTGTCCAAACTCTTCCACCCGGGTTGTGCGGATTGCACAGGATTAGCAGCTTTGTTTTGGGGCTGATCTTTTTCTCCAGGTCGTCCAGATCCATGACGAATTTTCCCTGTTCTTCTTTCAACTGATTTTGAACAATGACACGGTGATTTTTTTCAATCACATGAAAGAAAGGATAATATACCGGTGGCTGAACAATGATTTCATCGCCGGGATTGGTCAGGCTTTGCACTGCAAACGATAATCCGGGAACGATACCCGGTAAGAAACCAAACCATTCACGTTGTACATTCCAGTGGTGATGTTCTTTTATCCAGTTTATACTAGCCGAATAAAAGTTTTTTGAAGGCATGGTGTATCCTAATATCGGATGTTCAAGACGTTTCTTAATGGCATCGATAATAAAATCGGGTGTGCGGAAGTCCATATCAGCAACCCAGAGTGGCAACAAATCTTCGGTTCCGAAAAGAGCTTTACAACGCTCCAGCTTCACCGCCTGGGTATTGCGTCGGTCAATGACTTCATCAAAATTATAAAGCCCCCCACCCCCCCTTAGGGGGCTTAAAGAAGCATTTTTACTATTAATATTCTTATTATTCATTCACAAGAGATTTAGTAATATTGTTAAAGTCCCCCTTGGGGGATTTAGGGGGCTACTTCAACCATTGGCTTCCCGATGCACGCATTGGGCATTGGAATATCTAGTATTCGCGAAATTGTTGGAGCAATATCAGTTGTTTGATAGGATGTTGAAATAGTTTGCGGTTTTATTTTCCAACCGTAAAAGTATAGTGGTGTGTACGAAACGATGGCATTTGACTCACCAATCGGATTATTTTTATTGTCAACTTCAATCCAGCCCGGCAACAACGTGATGATTACATCGCCAATACTATTCTTATTTGTTGAATTTCTGATCCGAGCCATTTCGGAGTTGGCATTTCCACCAAAGTTTAATATCTGCGATGATGGGAATGCGGCTTGAATTCCTTCAAATTCGAGCATGAACTCGGCAACAGTCTTTTGAAAGTCGCTGAAATTGATTTTCTTTGCTGCAATTTTCTCTTTGTTCAGGAAGATGTTCTTTCCGTAATATCCCGAAATCCATTTTTCCTGCCCATAGATTGCCATTAAATAACTACTTAGCAAAGCCAGCGACCGGTCGGCATTGAAATATCCGGCCGGAATTTTATTTTCGCCAAGTTCGGTGGGTGAATGAACCTGACTTTGATTTCCAAACAAGAATACCAGCGTTTTATCTAATCCTACTTTAGCATCAATCTTTAGAAGAATATTCTGAATGTCTTTATCCAGTTTGAAATAAATATCTTCTTTTTCAGCAGATTGCAGGGCCTGTGTTTTTTCAAAAGGTGTTCGTACTGTGTATTGCAACATTAATATATCTGGGTAAACATCCATTCCCAACTGTTCTTGTTCGAGAATTTTCAATCCTAGTTCAGTGACTAACCCATTTGCCGATGGCGTTGTTTTAAGAATGGAAGCTTGGGAATTTTTGCTCTTCTTGGTCGTAGGATCGTAATAAAACCCCCATTTTTTATCTTCTCTGTTGGGCTTTGATAAATAAGTATTTATATTAAACGAAGGGACCCAGGTTCGTGCCAGGTAATTTTGGAACACACCATTCACATTCATTTCATCGGCCCAATGCGAAAGACCTTCGCTGTAATAGCCGGTAGTAACCCACTTCATGTTTACATCGTCAATCCATGCCACGCTTTTGGCCGTATGTCCACCTAGCATGATGGCTTCGTCGGCACCGATAGCCACTGCGTAGCTTTTCGATTTGCTTGGATAAGCCAGCATCAGTTCGTCGCCCAGCGTGCTGGAGAGGAGTTTATGTGCCGATAAATTTTGATTCGTTCCAATGCCAATTTGGTCATCATCCTGAATAATTGATTCAACATCGTCCAACGATCTGTGGTAAAAATTATTTCCCACAATTCCATTGTAATATGGTGTAGTTCCGGTCATAACAGTGGCAATGTCTGAAGCATTACCTGCAGAAACAATGTTATAGGATACATTTCTGCAGTTTGCACCGTCAGAAATTATTTTTTTTAATCCGTTACTGTCTAGATAATTCCATAGTAAGTCTAGATGCTTTTGCTGCAGTCCATCAATCATGATACCAATCACCAAACGTGGACGATAAGTAGACGATGGTTGTGCAAGAAGGCTCTGGCTGAAAATGTATAAAGAAATAGTGATGAATATCTTTAGAAGAGAAAATTTCATTATAGTTGTAAATTGGTAATTGATAACTGTTGACTGGCTAAAGAATGCCCTTGGTACTGGGAAGTTCGTATTGATAAATGTCGCGTTTTACCGCCATCTTAATTGATTTCGCCAACGCTTTGAAAATTCCTTCAATTTTGTGATGTTCATTGTCACCTTCAGCTTTGATGTTCAGATTCATGCGGGCTGCATCGCTGAACGATTTGAAGAAATGCAAAATCATTTCGGTAGGTAGATCCCCAATGTACTCACGTTTAAACTTTACGTCGTAAACCAACCATGCTCTTCCTCCAAAATCTAAAGCCACTGAGCACAAGCAGTCGTCCATGGGCAAGTAAAATCCGTAACGTTCGATGCCACGTTTATTGCCCAATGCTTTGCCAAAAGCTTCGCCCAGAGCAATAGCCGTATCTTCGATGGTGTGATGTTCGTCCACTTCCAGGTCGCCTTTCACTTTGATTGTCAAGTTAGAACCCGAATGTTTTCCGATTTGTTCCAGCATATGATCGAAGAATTTCAAGCCCGTATCAATACTGCATTGTCCGGAACCATCCAGATTCAGTTCGATCAGAATGTCAGTTTCTTTGGTCGTTCGCTTTACTGTGGCAGTACGTTCGCCCGCAAACAGAAATTCGGTTATTCTGTTCCAGTCAGTTGTTTGTAGGGCGCAATATTCAGTCAGGCCTTTTTCTTTTAGAATTTCAGTGTCGTTGCTAATGTAAATTGCTTTGCAACCCATGTTTTTAGCGAGCTCAACATCAGTTGGTCGGTCGCCGATAACGAACGAACCAGCTAAATCGTATTCTTCCGAAAAATATTCAGTGAGTAGGGCGGTTCCGGGTTTGCGGGTTGGCAGATTGTCTTCGGGAAACGATTTGTCAATGAATATTTTATCAAAAGTAATATCTTCATTTGCGAGTATTTGCAAGAATTTTGATTGAATGATATCGAAATTTTTATGAGGATAAACTTCTGTTCCTAAGCCGTCTTGATTGGTAACCATGGCCCATTCAAAATCCAGTTTCTGGCGGATAAAATGCAGATTCCGCAATACTCCAGGCAGAAACTCCATTTGTTCCAATGTGTCAACCTGAAATGTTACTGGTGGTTCTACTATAATGGTTCCATCTCGATCGATG
>DATFAW010000446.1:0-5473 GCA_035254165.1 Paludibacter sp. | reverse complement strand
GCAAATTTACACAAATAAAAACTGATATTTCTTTAATTTTTATAGCACTTTAAACGAATGATATTTTGATAGATATTTAAATATTGTGCCAAAAGACACACGAATCGAAGATCAGCGAAGCTAATTTGAAAGATAAGGTGCTAAAAGTCAAAGCGTGAAGTGGCAACCAACCAATAGGTTTTATTGTTTTTTCAACAATAGGACTTCGTAAATACCTCCTGCAACCGAGTTTTTTTCAGCAATAAATTTCACGGTCAATACACCGTTGCTTTGTTTCACAATGGTTTCGGGTACGACATAATCTACCAAATAAAAATTAGTACCTTTTGTTCCGGTCAAAGCTACATTGGCAATTATCTGATTGTTTATCAGAATTTTAAATTTACGTCCTTTGTCTTTGCTGCAATAAGTAACCCTCAAAATTCCAGCTTGTTTATTGGCATCTTTCATTTTATAGCTAAACCAACCTGTTGCATCGCGCCAATGTTTGTCCATATTCACGCCTGTATTTGAACTTTCACTTTCGATAAAGTGATCTGATTCAGGTTGTTGTTCGCCGGGCGCAACCATGTCGAGTGTGGCAGCGGCAAGCTCTTGACGGTTAGCTTCCTCAATGGCTGATTTTTTCTGCATTTCATTGATTTTTTCCGGCGTTTCTATTGCCCAGTAAATCACGTACCGTGAATCGTGCAGCCTGAAAAATGGAATCAACTCCATATTTTTATATCTATCCTGATAGATTAAATCACCGGCAGTGAAAGTCAGCGTTTTGCCTGGTAGAGGTTTAATTTTGGCAGCCACCTCTTTTTTGTCAGCTACAAACATCGGCATTTCGTTTATCGGGAACTGACGACCGGCTGCCACATGACCACCACGACTGGCGTCGGCAAAGAGTCCTTTCATTTCGGCTGTATCCGTTTTTGCTGCCAACACGATAGGACCATGAAGCACAGCTACATAATTTGATCCATCGGGAAGTTCTTCTACCTTTGTCTGCATTGGTAATTGTACTTCCACCTTGTCACCGTCTTTCCATTTACGGTTGATGCCTATATATGAACCGGGTAGGGTGGTAACAGCAGCTGCCTCTTGATTTATCGTAACTTTCAATGTGTTTGCAGCTACCCAAGCCGGATAACGCACATGCAGCGTGAACTTCGAAGTTTTTTTTGTATTTATCAGGAAAGTAACTTTCTCCTCGTCGGGGAAGCGGGTGTTTTGAGTAACTATCACGTTCTGCTCTTTCCAGTTTAATCGTGAAGGAATAAACAGGTTGACAAACAGGTTGGTTTTATTGTAGGTGTAGATCAACTCATTGTACTTCCCATGATTTTCCATGCCTGAACCGACACAACACCAGAAACTGGTTTGCGGTTGTGAATAGACCCGGTAATGCCCCGGACGCATAGGTGTAAAATAAACAAATCCACCTTTATCGGGATGCTGGGTAGAAAGAATATGATTGTACAAAGCGCGCTCATAGTATTCTATGTATTTTTCATTGCCATTAAACAGAAAAAGCATTTTCGATAGTTTCAGCATATTATAGGTATTGCATGTTTCAGGACCTTGCTCGCTGGTTATCATCGAAGAGAAATCATTGATGGGGTGAAAATGTTCGCGAACACTGTTTCCTCCAATGACACAAGTTCTATGATTCACCACATTGTCCCAGAAAAATGCAGCCGCTTTTCCATAAGAACTATCATTGTTTAGTTCTGCGATTCGTTCGAAACCAATTACTTTTGGAATTTGTGTATTGGCATGCATTCCATTTAGTTTATCCTCTTGGTTTTCTAAAGGTTCGAGTATTGCTTTGTGCGAAAATCGATACGCAAGTTGCATGTATTTTTTATCTCCCGTAATTTCAGCTACATCGGCAAACACTTCGTTTAGTCCACCATGTTCGGATCGCAACATGGTTTGAATCTGGTTGTCATCTAAGTTTTTGGTCAGGTTTAGCATCCAGTCCGAGAACTTCACAAGCATCTTTTTGGCCTTCTCGCTTTTAGCGTATAGAAATGCATCGCGCAAGCCCGAATAAGTTTTGTGGATATTATAAAGAGGCACCCAACTTTTGTTGAGGTCAAAACCTCCGGCAGTAATCTTACCAGCAGCAATATCCGCCCAGAGTTTTTTGCTCCCGGGAACTCCACCAATATAACCATCTCCATTTGCATCCTGGCATTTCTCCCATTCATCGAGCATATAGTTCAATTTTTCGAATATCTGCTTATCCCCGGTGGAAGCGTACATTAACGCCAATGCAGAAACATAATGTCCACCAATGTGTCCATCGAGCCCCGTATTTTCCCAGTTGGGATAATTTTCGGCTTTGGGTGTAAGACCCGCTTCGCGTAAAAACGGAGCAAGTAAACGGTCTGGATCCAAAGCTAAAATGTAATGCATATCAACTGTTTGTGCATCCTTAAAAATGCTTGGTAACAATTGTACATCTTGCGATTGAAAAGTACTATACTGAGCTTTCTGTTGTGCACCCAGGCACAAAGTCATGAAAACTATTGGCAGGATAATCAGTTTCCTCATGTTTTTTTTTTGTTTTTACAGATATATGTTTTTTTTTGTAGAATTGAAAAATCATCCGTCTCTTCCATTCAGTAACTGTATGAAAAAGGAGGATGATTTTTTTTTACCTGAAAATAAGTATGTTATTGGTAGAATAACCGTTTGCGACAACTAAAATACTTACAATTTTAGGCTTATGCCCTTGCCTTTGTAAACTACTGTTTTTGTCGTTTTTCCGGCCGTTACACCAACTCCATTCCCCTTTTGAACCACAACGAAATTAAATTTCCTTGTTGTCAACATTCCGCCAAAATTTCCTTTTCGTTCGCCAATGGACAGGGTTTTGCTTTGGTCATTCCATTTTAACTGAATAGTTGAACAACTACCTTTTTCGTAGTTATAATTATCATTTTCATCTTCATACAACGTGAACTCACCATTGGCACCGGGATAAATACGAATTTCCAGATTATCCCATTTCTTCTCTGTTGCATATTGTACTTTGGATCCCCATGGTAAAATAGAACCGGCTTTTACATAAAGTGGAATAATATCGATTGGCGCTGCTTTATCAACCTCCTGTCCACCCTGTAGTTTTTCTCCCGTCCAGAAATCAATCCATTCAGAGCCTTTTGGCAAATAAACTTTACGCGATTTGACGGTTGAAAAATTGATAGCCGATTGTCCATCAACCTTGCTTACATACATTGACTCAAGTACAGGAGCAACAAGCAATGAGCGGCCGAACATATATTCGTTGTTGATATCAATCGTCTTTTTATCAGCAGCAAAGTCCATCACCAATGCCCGCATAAAACTTTCAGAGCTTGAAGTAACACCCCAGGCAGTAGAATAAATATAGGGTAAAAGTTGATAACGAAGATTGATGTATTTTTCGATGGCATCAAAAGTCCAGTCGCCACGATTGCCAAACTGATAAATTTCGCGTGGTGCATCGGTACCATGCGAGCGCATCATAGGTGTAAAGGCTCCAAATTGCAACCAGCGAACATATAGTTCCTGATATGATTTTTGTTTTAAAGGATCTGATCCACTGAATTCCCAAAGGAAAAATCCACCTATGTCGGCATTCCAGTAAGGAATACCGCTAAGCGAGAAATTAAGTGCTGCAGGAACTTGTTTTTGAAGTGTTTTCCAGCTCGAAACGATATCACCCGACCAGGAATTGGCACCGTACCGCTGTTGTCCGGCAAAAGCCGAGCGTGTAAGAATAAATACCCGTTTATCCGAGGTCGTTTTTCGTTGATTCTCGTAAACACCTTTGATATGTTGCAATGGGAATGCATTTACCACCGAACGATACGAACCAAGGTAAGTAGGTTGGTCAAAATCTGCCTCTTTCACGTTAATATGATCGGGTTCAGATGAATCTAACCACCACGCATCAGTATTGAAAGAGAATACACCTTTATTCAGATAATCCCAATAAATTTCACGAGCAGCAGGGTTATATGGATCATACGGTTTTGTTCCCGATTCAGGTGGCCATGTGTCAAAATTGATCATCATTTTTTTCGACTTAAAATCCTTATATTGGTTGGTTTTAGGACCAAAGCCGGGCCAGGCCACTATCATTAAATGAGCTTTCAAGTCATGAATCTTATTCACCATTCCCTGTGGATCAGGGAAAGTAGTCTTGTCGAAACTCATAGCATTCCAGCTAGAGTCTTGTCCCCAGTAGCGCCAATCCTGAATGATACCGTCGAGTGGCACTTTCAAAGCGCGGTATTTTTCAACCACGCCGACTGTTTCATCCTGGTTTTTATAACGTTCGCGCGATTGCATATATCCAAATCCCCATAACGGAATCATAGGTACTTGTCCGGTAAGGTCACGCATTTGGGCTACCACACCTGCAGCATTTACCCCAAACATAAAATAGTAATCGGAGTTATCGCCCAGCGATTCAAAAGATGTTTCCTGAAGATTATCGGTAAAAGTCGTTGAGGCATAGTTGTCCCAGAAGATACCATATCCTTTGATGGATTGCATAAAAGGTATACTGATTTTCGTGTTCCCGTTTTTCAATTCGATGCGTTGCCCACGTTGATTGAGTTTCCCGTTTTGCTGTTGCCCAAGACCGTAAATAGCTTCATCTTTGTCGAGCATAAAAGCCTGACGAGCTATAAATGACGATTTTGCTACATCAAGTGTGGGTGTAAACTGTGCACCATAGTCTTTTTCGGTAAATAGTGCATTACCTTTCAAATCGGAATAGCTTACTTTTCCGGTTGTAAGATCATAAGAAACCTTTATTGAATTACTGCTGATGGTAACAATTTTTCCATCATCCGTAATTTTCAAATCGGTTTTTTCAGGTGATTTAATTACTGAAAGGCTTGTTTTGGATGAAGGAACTCCTTCGGGCACTCTCAGCACGCGAACGATAGTGGGGCTGTAAAACTGAATCTCAACCGTCATTGATTGAGTAGTGGTTTTAATCCCCAAATTGGTTTTTTGGTAGGACTGTGCAATTAATTGTGTCGAAGCGAAAAGACAACACAATAGAAAATAAGCTTGGACTTTTTTCATGTATTTTAATTGTAATGATTAGTGTTTGTTTAAGGATAGTATATTCAACCAGAACTTTTCAATTTTTAAGTTGCCAAAGATAAGGATAATTATAATAATAAAAGAGGACAAGAATGGCAAGAAGGTGGATTATAGTGGAAAAGGTGCCGCAATGCCAAAAGGTTTCGAAACGAATCTACACTCGCCATGTCTTAGAGAATCTTGAAACTCCGAAGGAGCTACACCGAATTCCATTTTAAAACAGCGACTAAAATATTTTGGATCACTAAACCCAACTTTGTAAGCCACTTCCGATATCCTGCAGTTATTCTTTGATAACAACTTCCCGGCATTTCTGATTCTAATATTTTGTATAAATCGACAGGGTGACAGGCCAGTAAATAATTTAATCTTA
>DATFAW010000445.1:0-3259 GCA_035254165.1 Paludibacter sp. | reverse complement strand
AACGCAAAATACATGGCACCTAAGAAACCGATTAAAAGTATCCCCAAACCGGAATCCAGACCGGAATCAAAATCAACATTCAAGAAACAAAGCCGTATTAAAGATCCCAACGAGCCGGGCTTTGGCGTGAAATTAAAGAATTTTCTGACCGATGAACGGACTCGAATCGTCATGGGAATTGCTGTTCTGATAGGTGTCCTGTTTCTGTTTATGTCATTTATATCTTATTTCTTTTTTGCTTATGTAGATCAAAGTAAAATGGAACTTTCGTGGAGCGAATTGCAAAAAATGCGTTCAGATATTCAAAACTGGGGATCGGTTTTGGGTGCGGTTGTGTCCGATGCATTTTTAAGACATGGATATGGAATTGCTTCATTTGCTTTTATATACTTTGGTACCGTTATCGGGCTACGCCTGCTGATGGTGCGTGTTGCTCCTGTGTGGAAGGCCTTCTTTCATACTTGTTTCTGGCTGGTTTGGTTGTCGGTTTTACTTGGATATGCTTTGATTCCGTTTTATGAAAACTACACATTTTCATTTTCTCCGGGTGGACAACAAGGCGACGCAGTGAGCCGTTGGCTGATTTCCTATGTTGGTAAGTCCGGTACTTTGATGATTTTGATAGGGTCATTCCTTATTTATTCTATTGTTTCATCTAAGAAAACTATACCATTCCTGAAAGGTCTTTTCATTCGCAAGCCAAAAACTCCTGTAGCGGCGGTTGAGCCCGAATTTGATTTTGAAGATGAGCCGGAAGAAACGACAGTAGCTGTTGGCACCGAAATTATTCCTGAGGACTGGATCGTAAAAGCGAATGACGACGAGGAAGAAGAGTTGATAATTGAAACTCCTCAACCCCAGCCAGAGCTTGAAGTTGATGAAGTGCCTTTTGAGATTCAACAACCGGATGAAAATGAAGAAAGCAAAGCGGTAGATGTACTAGATACAACGGATGCTCTTGAGTCTGGGTTGACTGATGATGATAATGAAGATCCGTTCTATAATGTAACGAAATTAGGAAAATACGATCCAACGCTCGATTTATCCCACTACAATCCGCCAACACTTGATTTGCTGAAAGTGTACGGAACCGACAATGATACGCAAATTGATATGGTGGAACAAACTGCCAACAAGGATCGAATCATCAAAACATTGCAAAACTACGGTATCGAAATCGAAACTATTAAAGCCACCGTTGGTCCAACCATTACGTTGTACGAAATTGTACCGAAAGCCGGTGTGCGCATCTCCAAAATACGTAACCTGGAATATGATATCATGCTCAGCTTGGCAGCAACCGGTATTCGTATCATTGCTCCAATTCCGGGTAAAGGAACTATTGGTATCGAAGTGCCAAACTCCGATCCCCAAGTTGTTTCCATGCATTCGATCATTGCATCTAAGAAATTCCAGGAATCGAAGTTCGAACTTCCGGTAGCTTTTGGACGCACCATTACCAACGAAATTTTCATGGTCGATCTGGCCAAAATGCCACACTTGCTCGTTGCCGGTGCAACCGGACAGGGTAAATCGGTTGGGTTGAATGCCATTATCACTTCGCTGCTCTACAAAAAGCATCCGTCGCAATTAAAACTGGTGTTGGTCGATCCTAAAAAAGTGGAATTCAACATTTATGGCGATATTGAAAAGCATTTCCTGGCCAAATTGCCTGATGGTGAAGATGCCATTATTACCGACACCAGCAAAGTGGTGGAAACGCTCAATTCGCTTTGTAAGGAAATGGACGAACGCTACGATTTACTGAAAAAAGCGCATGTCCGAAACATTAAAGAATACAACGAAAAATTCTTTATCCGTCATCTGAATCCTGAAAAAGGACATCGCTTCTTACCGTATATCGTAGTAATTGTCGATGAGTTTGGTGACTTGATTATGACTGCCGGTAAAGAAGTGGAAATGCCGATTGCCCGTATTGCCCAGTTGGCTCGTGCGGTGGGAATCCACATGATTATTGCAACGCAACGTCCGTCGGTAAACATTATCACCGGTGTGATTAAAGCCAACTTCCCTGCTCGTGTGGCTTTCCGCGTTTCGTCTATGATCGATTCGCGTACAATTCTTGATTCTCCGGGTGCAAACCAGTTGGTGGGTCGTGGTGATATGCTTTTCTCGCAAGGTAACGATTTGACTCGTGTGCAATGTGCCTTTGTGGACACACCCGAAGTTGAAAATATCGTACATCATATCAGGCAACAGCAAGCTTATCCAACGGCATTCTATTTACCTGAATACGTAGGTGTAGAGGGTGATGGAATTGATGCCGGTTCTGTGGATATGACTAAGCGTGACCCGCTTTTCGAAGAAGCTGCCCGTTTGATTGTAGCTAATCAGCAAGGTTCTACTTCGCTTATTCAGCGCAAATTTTCAATTGGTTATAATCGTGCCGGACGAATTGTTGATCAGCTCGAAGTGGCAGGTATCATCGGACCATTTGAGGGTAGTAAAGCCCGTCAGGTATTGGTCATGGATAGTTATCAATTAGAACAAATCCTGCAGCGCCTTTAATTTGCTTTGATTGTCGGTTACTAACATGTTGTATAATTCAATAATTAAAAGTGTTATGTTTAAGAAAATAATTTATTCGTTTGCCGTTTTACTTTTCTCAGTTCAATTTACTGTTGCCCAGAATAATCCGCAAGCGGAACAAATTCTGACAGAGTTGCTTTCTTCGGCAAAAAAGAATGCTATCAGAACTAATTTTAAATTGATAGCCAGCGATAAAAGCAATCCGCAAGGTATGGTTTCAACCGGAACGTTTACGTTGAAAGGAAGTAAATTTGTTTTGGAGATGAGTGAAATGAAAGCTTGGTTTGATGGCAAAACCCAATGGGCTTATGTTTCACACAACAATGAAGTATCGATAACGGAACCTTCTGAAAAAGAGCTTTCCGAAACCAATCCCATGGCTATTCTGTCGGGATTTAAATCAAAATGTGTGATAAAATTTTCGAGTAAAATTAAATCGGCTCAGAACCATTGCATAGAGATGACGCCGAAAGTAAAAAATGATATTACAAAAATAGAAGTTCAGGTAAATAAAGCCAATGGAAGTTTGTTTTCAATCAAGCTTACTAATAAGAATGGCACTACTTCCCTTCTGACTTTGAGCAATTTTCAGAAAGGTATTAATGTTGCAGATAATATCTTTGTTTTCAATCAGGCGAAATACAAAGGAGTTGTTGTTAACGACCTGAGATAAACATACTGTATTTTTCAACAAATTAAATACAATTTA